>JAAYBT010000012.1 GCA_012730015.1 Clostridiaceae bacterium | reverse complement strand
TACTCTCAAATGGCCTATCTGTGGATTTCTATGCTATACTCAAATTGACACATTTTGCTTTAATATCTGTATAGCGTCACTATGATAACATAAGCGTTAAATATTGTCAATTCAAGCTCCATGAATGACTCCTACAATTTCGTCATAATGATCAAAACCATTCTGCGCCTCTGCTAAATCAATGATTCTTTTCCCTATCCTTCTGCCATTAATGCAGAAAACCCGCTAAAATAGCGAGTTTTCTCATAAGTTTTGGTGCCGAAGGCCGGACTCGAACCGGCACGGTATCGCTACCGGTGGATTTTGAGTCCACTACGTCTGCCAATTCCATCACTTCGGCTTATGCCAAGCGCATGTTTCCGCAAAAGGATTATACAATAGATTATCATCTGCTGTCAAGGAATGAGATTCACCTTTTTTTGCAGCTTTCTATCTATAATAATCCTCCACGGTCCCATCCCACCTATCATGCTACAGACTCTATAGCCAGAATAATTTCCTTCACATACTTCTGCAAGATAATAGCTGTATCATCAAGCTTCTCAAAATATGAATACTTCTTAATCTGCTTAAAAGTTTCTTTCAAAGCATTTAGCTCTTCATTACTAAAGTACCTTCGGAATATGTGCAATTCATAAAGGAGGGCTACCAAAAAAGCCTTTTCCCTTTCCACTTGCCTATTATTCTTTAGAACAACCTCTTTAAGCTCCTTTATAAGCTTATCATGCTGGTTTATTCTTGAGATTAGATATCGACTGTAAGGAAAAAGGCCTAGAAAGCGGCGTTGCTCTATCCTGATAAGCCCGTCATCTTCAAGCTTCTCCATTAGCCGTGTATTGAACCTTTTTACTTGATAGGGAGCGTATGAAATCAATGTTCTAAGCCTACAGGGTGACTTCTTCCTTTTAAGTAAGCTGCATATCTCATCAAGTATTGGATCTGCTTCAGATGAAGTACTTGTCAAGGATACAAATTTGCCATCAAAGCTCAATTTCCCCTTGTCAATAAGCTCTAGAGCAGCTATTGCCGAAGCTCCAAACAAGAGATATTGGAAAGTCGACAGCATAGAGCCCTTTTCTTTATTTATAGCAGCAAACATAAAGGTGTCCATTAATCTCATTTCCCCTCACCAGCCTTATCACTATTCGATTTTGAGCTGCTTCTGCGCTTATTAATAGCCTGCTGTATAATATACTCTATCTGACCGTTTACCGACCGAAAATCTTCCTCTGCCATTCGGCTAATCTCTTCCCACATCTTCGGGCTCAGTCTCAATAGTAGCGATTTCTTTTCAGCCATATTACCAACTTCCTTATTGGGTATATGCGATTGCCCGCAAAGCCCTCTATTAGTATTGGATGACTGTAATGGTTCGAAAATGAAGCATTACAGTCACCATTTGATATAACAATTATTCACTAGTTGTAAAGTGTACCAGTATTGACTACGGGTTGTGCAGCACGGTCTCCACAAAGCACTACTAAAAGGTTGCTTACCATAGCAGCCTTTCTTTCCTCATCGAGCTCAACAATGCCGTTCTCATTGAGCATATTCAATGCCATTTCCACCATGCCAACTGCGCCCTCAACAATTTTTTGTCTGGCCGCAATAATTGCCGAGGCCTGTTGCCTCTGAAGCATTGCAGCGGCAATTTCCTGGGCATACGCCAGATGGCTAAGACGTGCTTCATCTACAGTAACGCCAGCCTTATCGAGCCTTTCCTGAAGCTCCATCTTCAGAGCCTCCGATACCTCGTTAGCACTACCCCTCAAAGAAATTTCTGTTTCATCGTTTGTATCATAGGGATATAAGCCGGCAAGATGCCTCAGGGCAGATTCGCTTTGCGTCTGAACATAGTCAACGTAATTCTCCACATCAAAGAGTGCTTCAGCAGTATTCTCAACTCTCCACACGACAACAGTTGCGATTTCTATAGGATTGCCCATTTCATCATTAACTTTTATTTTCTCACCGTTTAAATTTCTGCTCCGTAAAGAAATTTTCTTTTTTGTATAAAAGGGATTTGCCCAATGCCAGCCACTTTTCTTGACTGTGCCCTTATAAGCACCAAAAAGAAGTATCGCTGCTGCCTCATTTGGTTGAAGTGTGAAAAAACCGCAGATCAAAATAATCCACATAACAAACAAAACCGCTCCGACAATTATAAGTTGGAAACCCGTATTTATACCTACTATAACTGAAGCAATTGATGCTGCTAAAACTAATAAAGTTATTATTAGCCAATGTAACCCGGAATGAACATCTTTTTCTATTTCCTTCATAAGAAAACCTCCAAACATTACTATTGATTTAATATCATTATGATATCATATTGAAATCAATAAAGCAATAGCCTTTAGAAATTTTTACAAATAAATATCAAAAAGGCAAGTCATTTCTTATTACAGGCAATATTATTTTGTAATCTATGGAGATATATCATCAACGAGTATTTCCTGCTTAACCATCCCATACATTTCTGCCTGCTTAATTATTTGCTCTTCAGTCAGATTTTCCATGGGATCTCTGCCCGCAAGATAAATCATGCTCGCGGTAGCGGTGACAATGATACCTATTCCTATACCAAGAAGAATGCTTTTTATGTTGAATTGACTCAATTTCATCTCTGCCTCATTTCTTAAGACCAATTATAAGCTCAACCTCTCCCTTACCCATATTCAGCTCTCTGGCTATATCAAGGCTTTTCATACCTTCCCTGCTATACCTAAGTACCTCTGAATACTTATTGCCCAAGGGAATGACCTTATCCTTCTTTGCATTAGCCCTGGAATGAATATGCCTGTCTGAAGCCCTGGTGTAAGCTGCGGCAACTGCATCTGCGCTATTTACAGCAACTGCGAGGGTACTATTATTCTTAACAGTTGAAATTCTAGTTTTAGACAGCGAATTAGTCAAAACAGCAGCTTCAGATGAACGCATGGCAATATCATCGACAGCCTCATCGTTAGCAGCTTCTTCAATAGCTATTTCAACAGCTTCATCGACTACCTCATGCTCAATGTTGGACTCCTCATTGATGCTTTTAGCCTTTTGCTTTAGGCTTTCAATTTTTTGTGTAGCCTCTTTGAGATTCCTGCTTAATTCCTCATTCTTTAAGTCCATCTGATTTACAATATAATCAGAGTAATTGTTAAGCTCATCAATCATAAGCTCCGCATCGCTAATAATTTCAGCAAGCTCCTGTTTTTTTGCATCAAAAGTTTTTGAAAAATTGAATACCTTTTTCTTATCAAGAAAAATACAAATAAGAGATACTATTACAAGAAGTACACCAAGAAAAATGAAAGTTACATAAAAACCGCTCATTCATTCACCTCATACCGGCTGCCAAGCCCGACACTCTATTTCGTTTATGCTTGGCATCCTGTTTTATCATTCGTAAAAAGCTGTATAAATAAACTTAAATCAAATCTTTATATCTATTGTACTAGTACTTACATCATTTTTCAACCTATTATTATCCTGTTCTTCCTTCTCCTTAGCATCGTGGCCATCTTTTTCCTTTTTGCCGTCTCCCCGTTGCCCCTCTCTCTGCTTTTCCATAATACGGGCCGACTCCGCTTGGGATTTTGAATATACCTGCTTCAGAGATTCCTCCGCATCACGATTTATTGATGATGCCTGCTGCTGCTGTAAGCCATGGTTCCTTTGCATAGCATCACTAACCTCTTTTGCGGCATCAAGCGTCCTAGGCATCATTACCTGAAAATCGATTGGTTTAATAGGCACATAAATCACTTCCTTGGCCAGTATTACCCTTTACCTTCTACACCATAAATTCCATACTTGTTTTTGTCTTTCCTTCCTACTTATCAATAGGCCCAACCCGAATGTCAGCACCATCTCTATATAATGTGCAGTATTGGAGATTCTCCTTTACGTACATCATACAAGAACCTATTGCTACTTTTGTTCCCGGATAAATGAAGTTATAGGCTCTAACCTTTCCATATGCATCCTGTTGCAGCTTCGATTCAAGCCTTTCCATCTCCTCCTTGAGCTCAATAAGCTTGTTCGAAAGGAACACCCTTGTCCGCATACTCTTAGCTAGCATCTCCTGTTTATCAGGAGTCAATGCTCCGGCTATTTCAAGCTTCTTTAGAATATTAATCGCTTGCTCAGCTTTTCGCAGATCAGCTTCAAAAGAAATAACATTATCCTTTACAGCCTTATATCTCTCTCTAACTGTGGGATCCACACCCACTTCAATATCCGTTAATGTATACATATGAGAGCCAATGACTTTTGCTATTATTTCATTGCCTACCTTGCATGTCCCGCCAACAAGGAGCCCTTTTCTACCCGAAAGCTCAAGCTTATTACCGCACTTAATGTTACTATGCATAATCGCTTCAGCCTTGATATTGTTTTTAGCCTCAACGTTGCTGTTCTCGATATATCTTGAAATAATGTCTCCGCCGCTAATGAGCACACCCTTACCCATTCCCTGCATTCCTCTTCTGAGGATAATGTCTCCACCAGCCTTAATAATGGCGCCTTCAACAACACCCATGACCTCTACATTACCGCCTGCTTCCACAACAAAGCCCGAGAGTACATTACCCCTGATAGACACATTCCCAATAAAATTTATATTTCCGGTTGAGTTATCAACATCAGCGGGCACCTCATGTGTAGAAAAAACATTAACTTTTCCCTCAGAATAGTTAATTTGTCCCGACAGATTTGCTAAAAGCTGCGTTCCATCTTCAGATACAACAACATTACGTCCTCTGGGAAGTGCTAACGGCTTACCGTCCATAGCCGATATGTCAGTTCCGATTACAGTTTTGCCTGGGGTCCCCCTAACAGGTGGTATAAGAGTGCAGAGCACCTGTCCCTTTTCCGCGCTTTGTATTAGATTTAACTCCCTAAAGTCAACTCTTCCGTCGTCCAGTATGGTTGGCTTTGTATCCCTCATCCTATCAAAGTGAAACTCAACACTACCATTCTTACCTGTTACCGGAGGTGTGCCCTCAGCAACACAAATCATCTCAGAGTATATAGGATACTTTATTAGCGATTCCAGGGTACTCTTATTTATGCCATAGATAATACCATTCTGATTCAAGACCTCCATTACTTCCTCAAAGGTCAGCATTCTGCCATTCTCGGGCGGAGTAAAGGACACGTAGCCCTTCATTTTGTCTGGAGATATCATTGTAGTGGCCACAGAATTCAGCTTTAGCTCTTCTTGTGGCTCAGCAATCTTAACAGGTACCTTATCAGCCTTTTTTATCGCGAGTTCAACAATATCTCTATTAAAGCTTCTGATTTTTTTCCTGGCAAGGCGATCTATAACAGTCTGTAATTCTACCCTTTTTCCTCCGCCAACAGGTGGATACACAGCAATAAATACGCCGTCATTTTCGAATAACAACTGATAAAATCCATCATTTACATTAACCTTATTAGCATCATTCAAGCTCATTATCTCAGCAACTCCCGTAACAAAATAATCTGCCGTACTTTTATTCATCAAGCAATGATTTTTGTCTGGCTAATTTGCCTCTCAGCCTTATAATTGCCTTTGTGTGTATTTGCGAAATTCTGGACTCTGACACATTCATTATTGCACTTATTTCCTTTAGTGTCAATTCTTCATAGTAGTACAAGCTAAGCACCATTTTTTCCTTTTCAGGTAACTTATCAATAGCCTCGCCCAAAATTTCTTTTATTTCTGTCAACTCGGCTTCCTGCTCAGGAGTGTTAGGTTTATTTGAGTTGGGTGTATCCATTCCTATCTCATAGTTTTGCTCTAAAAAATCCTCAAGAGAAACCATAGATGTTACGTTTACCCTATTTAGGAGCTTATAAAACTCATCAAGTGACAATTGCATTTTATTGGCTACATCGATATCCTCGGCTGAGCGACCCAACTCATATTCAACCTCTCTATAAGCCTTCTCGAGCTCCTTGTTCTTTTGTCTCAAGGATCTTGGCACCCAGTCCATTTCGCGTATACTGTCTATAATTGAGCCCCTTATTCTTAAAGAAGCATATGTTTCAAATTTAACACCTTTATTAATGTCATATTTGTCTATAGCATCAATTAATCCGAACACACCAAAACTTACAAGATCGTCGTACTCTATATTTGAGCCGAAATAAATATTCATCCGTCCAGCAATAAACTTGATAAGATGTGCATACTCAAGTATCAGAGCCTCCCTTATCGTCGGATCTCCAGTCTCTCGGTACTGCTTCCATAAATCCTTTTGATTGCTGCTATTTGTCACATGAATTTCCCCCATAAGTTTTTACTACTCGTCAATCTTTGTCCTTATAGCTCTGCTAACTGTCAAGGGCTCAAAGTCATCGTCCGAGTCATCGGCAACAAAATCAATCTTGCGACCCGATTCACCCTGCTGTACCTGCTGTTTAATTCTCTCAACCGCAGCAGCCTTTTCTTCCTCCTGCATCTGCTTCTTTCTTAATCTCTCTTCATTTTTTTTCTCAATTTCTCTAATAAAAACCTCTTTTCTCACTGTCCTAATAGTATTCTTAATATATAAACCCAATATGAAAAACAGGAGCATCATGAGTGCCATACGCAAATAAATAGATTGATCAACAACCCCTGCAGAATAACTAACAATACCTGTGATTATAGCAGCTAAACAAGCTAATCTGAACGGTAGCTTACGGATGTATCCCATTTAAATCACCTCTGTACCGTGCCCTATTGTTTTAATTAATAGCTTACCGCTTGCAGAATCTATTTCAATCGTTCTTCCGTAATTACCACCGGTATCCTCCGCAAGGATAGGAATATTAAGCTGTTTCAATATTTCCTTTGATGCTGTTACATTCCTGGCACCAATCCGAAGCATTTCAGAAGTATCGTTAAAGGAAAACATCTGAGCTCCTCCGGCAAGTTTTGCAACAATGTGCGATTTTACAGCGCCAAGACTTACCATATCTTCAACCAGCTTGTAGGTGGCAGTGTCTGCAAACTTAGCAATATTCGAATTGTTTCTGGCCTGTTGACTTGAAGGTAGCATAATATGCGCAAGCCCGACTACCTTTCTTCCCGGATCATAAAGGGCGATCCCTACACATGAGCCAAGCCCTAGTGTAGTTAATCTGCATGGATGCCTGGAAGAACGCAAATCAGCCATACCAACCTTAATTATATTATCCATTCAGCCAATGACCCCTAATGCTTTCATTAATATATCATAAGTGTCGTAATCAGGTACAAGGAAGAAATCACCGACCACCTTTTTCTCCCCCTCTACAAACTGTGTTTCGATATATAATACCGTATCTCCAACCTTACCAAATTCGATTGCGGGAACGCTCAAAATGGCGCCTGCCATGTCAATTGCTAAATCGGGGAAAGAGGAAACGATTTTGAGGTTTGTCAATCCTGATAGCGCTGATAAATAGGAGCCTGTGAGAATATTCCCAATCTCCTTCAAGGCGGATATATCCATTTCAGAAAACTCACTCATCTCATAAAGTGGCCTGCCCATAAGCATGTTAACAAGAGTTGAAGCTGCATCTCGTTCAAGAATGTACATTATGTATCCTGTGAGGTCTCCCGACACCTTAAGCAATATCCCTACCACTGGTAGCTCTGCCCCGCCAAATGTTTCACTTAACTCATTGAACTTGAAAATCTTAACCATGGGGACATCCATGTCAACTTTTCTGTTCAAAAGCTTAGCAAGGGCTGTTACAGCGTTTCCTGCGCCAATATTCCCTATTTCCCTCAGCACATCCAAATGCAGACTATTTAAATCATCGACTCCTTTTACCATATCACCATCTCCCACAAAACAAACCAATATCCTCTATTCTGTTTACATTACTCCTCCAGATAGATTAATCTGTCGAGATTTAGTAATGTTACAATTTTGCCTTCTGCTTTACCAACACCGGCTATATAGTCGAATGAAAGCTCGCCGGCAATGTTGGCTATGCTTTCTATGGATTCGTCATTAAACTCAATAACCTCAGCTACTGAATCCACAATGAGTCCAGCCGACACTTCATCCAAGCTGATAATAATGATCCTGGTATCCGGGCCATATGAATCCTCTGAGAGCCCAAGCTTCAGCCGCATGCTCATTACCGGGATAATCTCGCCTCGCAGGTTGATTACGCCCTTTAGAAATGTCGGTAATTTGGGCACTCTTGCGATTTCCATATCCTTTTCAATAATTGTGGTTATCTTGCGTATATCTATTCCATACTCTTCTTCACCAATCTTGAAAACAAGATATCTTTTAGCCTCTGATAAAATATTGTCTGCCATAAGTAACCTCCTCCATAAATCAGCGCTCTTACTAACCAGTAGTGTGCTTACATTGCCAATGCATTAACATCAAGAATCAATGCAACATTCCCATCGCCGAGTATAGTTGCGCTTGTGATAATCTTGATGCCTGACAGGAACTTGCCTAATGATTTCTGGACAATTTCCTGCTGTCCAAGAATCCTGTCAACCATAAAGCCTGTCAACCTTTCACCCTTCTTCACTATAACAAGTGTCATCGTCTTCTGCTCTTCATTGTCATCCTTCGGCACTTCAAGCACTTGCTCCAGCCTGATCACCGGGACAACAGAGTTCCTATACATGACCACTTCCTGCTTCTGAACAAGCTTAATATCGTCTGGGGTGATATTTATTATCTTGTGAATCGTGCTTAGCTGTATAGCATACTTCTCTTCACCCACCATTACAAGCAGCGCCTGTATAATGGCGAGAGTAAGAGGCAAGCGAATGAAAAATTTGCTGCCTTTTCCAAGTTCGGTTTCCACTTCAACCGAGCCGCCCAAGGCCTCAATCTTGGTTTTTACAACATCAAGTCCAACACCTCTTCCAGAAAGGTCTGTAACGTGATCGGCGGTGCTGAAGCTGGGCTTAAAGAGATAATCAATAATGTCCTTCTTAGTGAGGTTAGCCGCCATATCTTCATTCAAAAGCCCCCGCTCAATTGCCAGCTTTTTCACTTTTTCAGTGTTAATTCCCTGTCCGTCATCTCCAACCTCGATGACTACATTGTTACCATCCTGGTAAGCCTTTAGCTCAATTACACCAACTTCAGGCTTTCCAAGCTTCTTTCTTTGCTCTTTGGACTCAATGCCATGATCACAGGAGTTTCTTAACAGGTGAATAAGCGGATCACCAATCTCGTCGATTACTGTCCTGTCCAGCTCTGTTTCCTCTCCTGACATCCTAAGGTCAACCTCTTTACCAAGATCCTTTGAGATATCCCTTATCATTCTTGGGAAACGGTTGAATACAGTTTCAACAGGAACCATTCGCACCTTCATAACAGCGTCATGCAAATTAGTGGTAATCCTCTCCAAGTACTCAAGAGTTTCTACATAATCAGGAGTCCTTTCAATACCCTCCAAGCCCTCTAGCCTTGTTTTTTGAATAATCAACTCGCTAACAAGGTTCAATAGAACATCCAATCTATCGATATCAACCCTTACAGTCTTACCTGTTTTTGTTTTCTTTGCTACTGAATCAGCCTTTTGATGAATTGCTTCATCGTCTGCATGCTCAGCTTTTGAATCATGCTCGCTCACCTGTGACTCTGATTCCTTTTCAACCACTAAATTGCCGTCAGGGTTGCTTGCCTTAATAAGCTTTATAATAACATCTTCTATCTCAGATATTGACATCAAATCCTTTAGTATCAACTCTTCGTCTTCCTTAGATAAAATAATCAAGGTAAACTCAAAGTCAAACTTCTCGTCCTCGATATCCTGCACCAAGGGCTCAGACTTAATGATTTCAGAGTGTCTTTCAAGAGTCTTGAATACGATAAAGGCTCTGGCGGACTTTAAGACACAGCCTTTGTCGAGCTTGATTGTTACCTGATATGCGTTATTGCCCATATTCGAAGCCTTTTCGATAACATCAATATCATACTGATTTAAGGCAATATCAGCGCTACCCTCCACAAGAGTGCCGGCATCATCTCCATCAGAAGCTAGCGGAGGTGTCACAGAAGGGGTATCGGTTTGCGACTTACTAGCTAAATCACTATCCCTGTGTTCGATAAACTGTCGCAGCTCTTCGATAATACCTAAATTATCTTCAGTGCCCTCACTGCCTGTATCAACAATCGATGAGTTATACTCATCAAGGGCATCAAGACACTTGAACAGCAAATCGATCAGATTGGGGCTTGTCTTAATCTCATTATTCCTGAGAGATTGTAAAACATCCTCCATGTCGTGGGTCAATCTGGCCATTCTGGTAAAACCCATTGTGCCTGACATGCCTTTCAATGTGTGTGCTACTCTGAAAATTTCATTGAGCATTAAGGTATCCTCAGGATCCTTTTCCATCTGCAACAAGCACTGGTTCAAGCTTTGCAAATGCTCCTTGGTCTCCTCGATAAAAATTTCCAAATACTGATTCATGTCCATAATCAATCCACCCCCGTATATTTGACCAGAGTTCCTGCAATTTCCCTGAGAGGAACAATTTCATCTACGACCCCTGCTCCAACTGCTGATTTTGGCATACCATACACTACGCAAGACTCCTCGTCCTGTGCAATAATAATACCATTATTTGATTTTTTTATGTTAATGACGCCTTCCTTGCCATCATTACCCATCCCAGTCATTATAACGCCAATAACATTTGGAAACCCTGTTTGCGCCAGCGAATTCATCATTACATTAACAGAAGGCCTGTGCGCACCAACAGGAGGCTCCTTAGTAAGCTTTAATCTCAGCTGATCATCCGACCCTTTGCTTAACTCCATGTGGAAATCTCCTGGGGCTATGTAAGCATGACCCGCCCGTAAAATATCATCATGCTCCCCTTCCTTAACGGTAAGGGCGCTAATACTATTTAGCCTCTCTGCCAATGATCTTGTAAATCCCGGTGGCATATGCTGTACAATAACAAGGGCAGCCGGTATATCGCCGGGTATATGTGATATAACCTCCTGCAAAGCCCTTGGACCTCCGGTAGAGGTACCTATAGCAATAATCATCTTCGGTTTACTATCCCTTCGTCCCCTATATTCAATGTGTTCTAAGGGGATATCCGGTTCGGATTGAATAACCTTATACTTTCTCTTCCCTATTTTCCACGCGATTTTTACTTTATCTATGATTTCCTTCTTTTTTTCCTCGCCTGATATTTCAAATAACCCCTCGGGCTTTGTGATAAAATCAATTGCGCCTGCCTCCAGGGCTTCTATCGTAGCCCGTTCACCCTTTTTTGTGAGCCCACTTACCATAATAACGGGTATCGATGATATTTTCTGTAGCTCCTTAAGACAGCTTAAGCCATCCATAGAAGGCATTTCAACATCTAAGGTAATAACATGCGGCTTCTTAGTCTTGACAAACTCTATTGCCTCAAGACCGTTCCTAGCCGTTCCTATCACCTTGATATCTCCCGTCTGTTCTAAAATATCTGTCAACATTCTTCGCATAAATGCGGAATCATCTACCACCAACACTTCTATAGGCATTTGCATCACAGAACCCAACCCTTTTCTGAATAATTATCGCTTCTACTACTAATAAGTAAATCCTTTGTTCAAATCCCACTACAGTTTACTACGGATATATTGAGTTTCATGAATATATTTACCCTCATTGAGGGAATCTAACCCCCCTATCACGATTTCGTCCGCTATCTTACTCCATTAATTATAACACTAAAACCAGGTACTACAAAATCTGCTTTTCAGGCCTTCATAAAGCTAATCAATTTGTTCATAAAGCCTCTTATGCCCGAGCTGTGGTGCGCATCTTCAAATCCATTTTTGTCTATCAGCTTTGCACAAATATCTCTAATATTCCTAGTAGCCATGCTTTTAGGATGGGTTAAGGCGAATGGCTTCTGGTGCTTGACCGCCTTCGTCACAGCTTCATCCTGCATTATGTAGCCTGTGGGTTCAACCTTTATGCCCAAAAACTTATCAGCTACCAGTACAAGCTTATTGGAAACGTCATTGGCCTCATCAACACTGTCTACTCTGTTTACAATTAACCTTATCCTTTTCGATTTGTCCCTGTTTGAGACGGTTTTTATAAGGGCGTATGCATCAGTTATTGATGTAGGCTCCGGAGTTGTTACCAATAGGACCTCATCAGCCGCCATAATAAAGCTGATAATATTTTCCGATAGCCCTGCACCGGTATCTACAATAATAATATCAGCAAGCTTATCCAAAAGGGCTATACTTTCAACAAACTTCATGATCTGCTGCCTATCCAGCTTTAATAGTTCCTCCACGCCGGAGCCTCCTGAAATGAACCTGGTGTTCATAGGCCCCTCAGAAATAATCTCCAGTATGCTTTTTTCATTCCTAATTACATTCAGCAAGGTATATTTGGGAACAATCCCAAAAAGTACATCAATATTTGCCAGCCCAAAATCCGCATCAAGTATAACTACTCTATAGCCCTGTTCACTGAGTGCGATAGCTAGATTTATTGAAATATTAGTCTTGCCCACCCCACCCTTTCCGCTGGTAACTGTAATGACCCTTGCAGCCCGCTTTATTTGCGGTATTGCCATAGGCGAACGATTCACTGACTGCTTCAATTTAAGATTATCAATTGCCTGTCTCAGTTTTTCAGCCTGATCCATCATCTAATTAATGCTCCCCATAAGATTCTTTGTAATCTTGTCAATGTTCACTGTTTCAATATCATCTGGTACGCTTTGCCCTGTTGTAACGTATGAAAGAGACTTTCCTGTCAAATACCTTACATTCAGGATAATACCGCTTGTTGAAGCCTCATCCAGCTTTGTAAAAATAAGCTTGTAATCGGGTAAAAAGCTATAGCTGTTTAATATCTCTCTACAACTTCTGCTGCTCGTAGTTGAACTGAGCAACAAGTAAATCTCATCAGCACCCGAAGCTGATACAAATGACTTAAGCTCTTCAAACTGCGCCTTGTTCTTATGACTCCTGCCAGCTGTATCTATCAACACAAGATCCTTGTCCGAATTTTTCTTAACTGCCTCGCTCAGCTCTGCAGCTGTGTAAGCCACACAAACAGGAATATCGAGTATTTCCGCATATGTCTTCAACTGTTCAACAGCAGCTATCCTATATGTGTCCGCAGTTATCAACCCAATAGACTTCTTCTGGCTCAGCATATAATTTGCTGCAATTTTGGCAAGCGTCGTTGTCTTCCCAACCCCTGTCGGCCCTACAAATATTGCAACCTTTGGTTTTCCGGCCTCCCCTGCTCCAATAGTTTCAGGCTTTCCCAGTAATCCGGAAATCACACCCGAAAGCTGCAATGCCACATCATCGAAGCCGGCATCCTCTGATAGCTTGTTTGATACCGTGTCAACTATTCTTCTTGCAATATCCTGTTCAACATCATTTTTAAGAAGGTTGTTATAAAAAACATTTACTATGCCCGAGCTACGTTGCGCTTGTGTTGGATTAACCTGTTGCCGCACAGGCTTATTATCTGATGGAGCCTGTTGGAACAGACTACTAATCATATTTTCTATGTTGGTTATTTTATTCTCCAGATTTGCTATTTTTTCCTCTTTTTCGTCAAATTTTTTTTCTTCAGGAGTTATTTCTGGCACGCCAGGTCTTTCGCTACTTTTGACAGTATCAGCCTTCGTTGTGTCATATTCGTCAATGGCTGCCAAAACCTCAACCATGGGTTTTGAAAACAGTCCAATTAAGCCCTTCTTCTTCACCTTTCTGGTGTTCAAAATAAGAGCTTCATTCCCCAAATCCATTTTGACCTTTAGGATTGCCTCCTGCGTATTCTTTGCAATATAGCGACGAATCTTCATATTTGCCTCATTTTCTTATGTATTATTTCAACCTGTCTAACTTATATCATAATAACACAATCATCAGTTTCATGTCACTTTCTAGACTGTTACAACGCCAACGGACTGAATTTCAAGATTAGGATCCAGCTCATTATAAGACAAAACCACTAATCCTGGTATTGCCTGATCAGCAAGCTTTTTAAAGTAAATCCTAACCACAGGAGAGGACAGCACGATCGGCTGCTGCCCAAGCTGCACAAGCTTTTGTACTTGCTTGGAAAGGCTCCCCAATATTGTATTGGTAACGTTTGGCTCAAGCGTAAGGTAAGAGCCTGTCTCAGTCCTTTGAAGCGAATCCATGATAACCTGTTCAAGCTTGGGATCTAGAGTAATAACACTGGACTTCTGATCGGTAAAAAATCTCTTTGAAATCGCTCTGCCCAAAGCCTGGCGAACATATTCCGTCAGCATGTCAGCATCATGTGTTATTGGGGCATAGTCTGCCAGGGTCTCAAGTATTGTAACCATATCTCTTATGGATACGCCCTCCTTTAGCAGGTTTGCCAGAACCTTCTGCACTTCTCCAACTGTCATAACCTTCGGAATCAGTTCGTCTACCACCACAGGATAGCTCTGCCTGGTATTGTCCAAAAGTGTCTGTACCTCTTGTCTTCCGGTCAACTCGTGCGCATGTCTCTTAATAATTTCAGTCAAGTGTGTAGCTATAATGGATGGCGAATCAACTACTGTATACCCAAGCATTTCAGCTCTGTCTCGCTGCGCTTCGGTTATCCAAATAGCAGGCATTTCAAAGGCAGGCTCGATGGTCTTAATCCCGTCAATCTCCTCCTCGACCATACCGGGGTTCATTGCCATATAATTATCCAGCATCAGCTCACCCCGAGCCATTTCAACACCCTTTATCTTTATCTGATACTCGTTAGGAGCCAATTGTATATTATCCCTGAGCCTTATTATGGGTACTATCATCCCCAGCTCGAGGGCAAGCTGCCTTCTAATCATCACGACTCTATCCAACAAATCTCCGCCCTGGTTAACATCAGCCAGGGGTATTACCCCGTAACCAAACTCCAGCTCAATAGGGTCTATCTGAAGCAGTGAAACAACATTCTCCGGCTTGCGTATTTCTTCTACCTCTGTCTCCTCTACCATAACCTCCTGTTTTTTCTGGTCGGCAGTCTGCTGCTTTGAAAGCGTATAACCCAAAAAGGCCAATACAGCAGCCATCAGCAGAAATGGTACTGTGGGCAAAAATATGGAAAGAATTAGTGACAAGCCGGCTGCTAAATAGAGTACCTTTGGGTTTCCAAAGATCTGACCGATAAAATCGGTACTCATATCCGAATCAGACGCTGCTCTCGTAACAATAAAGCTGGTTGCCGTCGATATCATAAGAGCGGGTATTTGAGTGACAAGTCCGCTGCCAATTGTCATAATAGCATACACAGCAAGCGCTTCCTCGAAGCTCTCGCCCCTTAAAACCATGCCCATGATAAGTCCGCCAATGATGTTGACAACAGTGATGATAATGCCCATAACAGCATCGCTTTTGACGAATTTACTGGCGCCGTCCATTGAGCCATAAAAGTCAGACTCTCTTTGAACCTTCAGCCTTCTTTGCTTGGCCTCTGCTTCATTAATCAATCCTGAGTTCAGATCCGCATCAATAGCCATCTGTTTTCCTGGCATTGCATCCAATGTAAATCTGGCTGCGACCTCTGCAACTCTTTCAGCACCTTTTGTAATAACCAGGAAGTTAGCAAGGGTTATCAATATGAATATGACAAAGCCGACAATCATATTGTTTCCTGCCACAAACACTCCAAATCCTTCAATGACGCTTCCTGCTTCTCCCTCACCGATAATCATTCTCGAGGAGCTTACACTAAGCGCAAGTCTGAACAGAGTTGTAATAACTAATAGCGACGGGAATATGGATAGCTGCAGCGTCTCTCTCATATATACAGTATTGAGCAAAATGATAACTGAAATCATGATGTTGATTGATAACAGAATATCAATTATAAATCCCGGCAGTGGTACGATAAACGCCAGAACAATTGCAATAATAATGATTGGAACCGATATTTCTCTTGCTCTCAAGCCCTGTTAACCCCCTTCCCGCACTATTTATCCAGCTTTGGTCTTGCCCTTCAGGCTGTAGACAAATGCAAGCACCTCAGCCACCGCCTGATATAAGTGCTGAGGAATTTCCTGTCCTATATCTACTGTATCATAAATTGCTCTTGCCAGCTGTTTATTTTCAACAATCTCCACCTTAGCTTCCTTTGCTATTTCCTTTATTCTTATGGCAACATAATCCTGTCCCTTTGCCAGCAGCATTGGCGCAGGGGATTCATCAGCATCATATTTCAATGCACATGCAAAATGTGTTGGATTTGTAATGATAACGTCGGCCTTGGGAACCTCCTGCATCATTCTTCGCATTGACATTTGCCTTTGCTTTTGTCTGATCTTACCTTTAATTTCAGGGTTGCCTTCGACCTGCTTATATTCTTCCTTCACTTCCTGTTTGGTCATTTTCATCTCCTTCTCATACTGCCACCACTGATAAGCAAAATCAAAAATCCCCAATACAATAAGAACAACGCAGATACGAATAGCCAAATCAATAACTGTAGCTGCAATAAAAGAAGAAATCTGAATCAGGTCCATATCCATAAGGCTCAAAACGGCATGTGTCTTGCCGTTAAGGTATACATAAGTGATGTAGCCTATAGCAATAACCTTTAAGATAGATTTTAGAAGGTTCACCAATCCCTGCATTGAAAAAAGTCTTTTGAACCCATTTATTGGACTGATTCTGGATAGCTGTGGCTTTAATGTCTCAATGGTAAATAGAAAGCCTACCTGAGCATAGCTAATAATTATACCTGACAGCAGTGCAATTAACAGAATCGGCCCAACACATTTAAAGAACACAATAGCACCATCGATAAAAACACGGGCAAGTACATCCGGCATAAACAAGTCTTCCAGCTTAGGATACTCGGTCAAAACCTCTATTGTAAACCCTCTTATCTCAGTGTAGATAGTATTACCAAAGACCTTCAATCCAATAAAAATGAAAAGTAGAACAAGAGCCGAGGATATTTCTCTGCTCTGAAATACCTGACCCTTTTTTCTAGCTTCGCGCCGTTTCTTGGGGGTAGCCTTTTCAGTTTTTTCCCCTCCGCCTGCTCCTGGCGAAGCAAAAAGCTGGAGGTTCAGCTTATAAATCATTTTGGCCCAAGCTCCTTAATATAGTCCAGCATACTAGAATTCATAAGCTTATAAACGGTTTCCATAATGCTTATGAAGGCTGGTATAGTAATGATCAATATAACCATACCAACGATTATTTTCAGCGGCATGCCAATCACAAAGATGTTTATCTGTGGAACCATCTTCGATATGGTGCCTAAAGCAATATCAGTAATCAATATAGAAGCAACAATCGGTGCAGCTATTTTAAATCCGGTGGCTAAGACCGTTGTAAAAAGCCCTGTAATTCCATCCACTATTTCCTTGTTGAACAACGCGGTACCCAGGGGCAATGTCGTAAAGCTGTCAAAGAGAGTCAGTATCAACATGTGGTGGCCATTTATCGTAAGGAACATCAGCATGCTGATAATGAAGTACAAGTTCGAAGTCACAGGTACCTGAATATTGCTAATGGGATCCAATACATTTACAATACCAAACCCTATTTGCCTGTCAATGATCTCCCCCGCTATATAAAATGCGGTATATGCCAGGTATGCAACAAAGCCTATGGACAGGCCAATCATGAACTCCTTGATAATCAATAGTGCATATCCGAGTATATTGTTATCGTATTGAATGTTTTTAACTACCGTCGTGTTTACAAGAATCAATGCAGTAAAAAACGAAAAACCGATCTTAAATAATGTCGGAATGTTCCTCCTTCCAAATATGGGAGCCACTACAAATAGGCCGGTCATCCTCACAAATACAAGCAGAAACATATCAAACCCGTTTAATAACAGCCCCGCCGGTATCTGCACCGCACAATCCTCCCTTTACCCTACCTTATTAGCTGCAAAATACTATCATAAAGACTATTCGTATAATCAATAAGTGTCCTGAGCATCCATGTGCCAAATATAGCCAATGCCAAAATTACTGACACAATCTTTGGTATAAATGACATGGTTTGCTCCTGTATCTGTGTTGTCGCCTGAAATATACTAACCGCAAGTCCCACTACAAGGCTAATCCCCAGCAGCGGGGCCGACACAGTCAAAATTGTAAGCAAAGCATTCTGTGCAATATTTATGATAGTTTCCTCTGTCACAATAAAACCTCCTCACAACCCCTGACAAAGCTATGTAATAAAAGAAGATACCATAGTTCTTGAAATCAAGTTCCATCCATCCACCATAATAAACAACAAAACCTTGAAGGGAAGAGATATCATTATAGGCGGAAGCATCATCATACCCATTGCCATCAAGGTGCTAGAAACAACCATATCAATTATTAAGAATGGTATGTAAATCAGAAAACCTATCTTAAATGCTATTGTAAGCTCATTAATAATAAAAGCCGGAATGACGACAGTCAAGGGCAAATCCATCGCCGCAACGGGCGTTTCAATTTTGGCAAGATTAGTGAAAAAGGCTAGATCCTTTTCATTATCACCAAATTGCTTAATCATGAAAGTCTTGATAACATTGGACGAATTATCCAAAGCCTCTTCAATGGTAATTTCCTCTGCGACATAGGGATCATAGGCCTCAGTCCTGATATCACCTATCACAGGCGTCATAATAAAAAGGGTTAAAAACAAAGCAAGCCCAATCAAAACTTGATTTGGCGGCATTTGCTGTGTGCCCAATGCATTTCTGAGAAATGAGAGCACTATTATTATTCTGGTAAAGGAGGTCAACATGATAATAATGGAGGGTGCTAATGTAAGTATAGTCAGAATCAGAAGAATCTGAATACTTGACGAAACCTCCTGCGGCGAATTCGCCGTTTCTACATTGAAACCGAATTTAAAAGGAAAAACGGTTTCAGCATAAACATTTGAACTGCAAACAATAATAATTAAAATAATTACTACTGCCTGTAAACCCCTTAGCTTATTCTTCATTTGTAATGTCATCCCCGTTTTCTTTGTCCCTGCTTGTATTTAAAACCTTCTTAAGTCTAGTGAGATTTGATTTAAAATCACTTTTTTCCTCAATCTCCTGGGGAGTACTGTTCTCTTTCTTTTTATTCTTTCCTTTATTTGACCGATACATATCGGCATACTTTTCAAATATACTCTTAAACTCGAAGCGATTATCTGCTTCAAGCAGAGCTTCTTCCTCTTCGACAGATTCCTCCATATCAACCTTTGACAAGAAATTAACCGTCTTGCTAGTCGTTGCGATAAGCAGGTAATCCTTCCCTGCCTTAACCAGATGTAAACGCTTATCAGCACCTAGCATTACAGTCTCAGCCACATTGATGTTTTTACTTTTCATAGCATTACTCTGTCTACGTCCAACATATCTGGTCGTAACATATGCCAAAAAAAGCAATGCAAAAAAGCCAATCAGATACAGCAAGGCTTGAAATACTGAATCCATTTTACTACCCCGTTTCAGACCGGAATGTTAGCCAAGTACTTTCTTAACTGCTTCAATAACTCTCTCCGGTTGGAATGGCTTTACAATAAAATCACGGGCGCCGGCCTGTATCGACTCAATAACCATGGCCTGTTGTCCCATAGCTGAACACATAATAACCTGGGAATCCGAATTGATTTTGCGTATTTCTTTAACTGCTTGAATTCCATCCACTTCCGGCATAGTAATATCCATTATTACCAAATCAGGTAGCAACTCCTTGTACTTCTCAATTGCCCGGCCACCGTGTTCAGCTTCACCTACTACATCATAGCCATTTTTTGATAAAATGTCTTTTATCATCATTCTCATAAAAGCAGCATCGTCAACAATTAAAATCCTTTTCCCCATAATCCTCTCCCCTTATTGTGTGAGTTATTGAGTAGTATAACTTATGTTAACATTTTGCAGAACCATAATCAAGGTATAGTTTGTTTCCTATAGCCTTTTGCTTGGATGAATGATGTCTGTAACCCTTACGCCAAAGCTCTCATCGATAACAACGACCTCACCTTTAGCAATCGCCTTACCATTAACTATAATATCTACAGGCTCACCGGCCAGTCTATCCAACTCGATAATCGAGCCTGGGCTGAACTCAAGAATATCCTTTATCAGCCTCTGTGTTCGTCCGAGCTCAACTGTAATTTGCAGAGGAACATCCATAATCAAGCTAATGTTCTTTCTTTCAAGAATAATGCGTTCTTCATCAAAGCTTTGAAAGTTAGCCTGTTGTACATTTACAGCATTTGCGCCCTGAAGGGATTCATTAGGTCTGCCAAAGCTGTAATCCATCTGGAAATTTTGCTGCGGCTGCTGTTGCATAGGCTGCATTGGCGGCTGCTGCATGGGCTGCTGTGATGGTGTCTGCCATTGTTGCTGCGTCGGTTGCTGGTTGAACTGGTTAGACTGCGCAAAGGGCTCATGCGGCATTGCAGGCTGTTGGTTAACCATTGTTTTTTGAGTAGCTACAACTTCCTCAGGAAGATCATAGGTTCCGCTGTCAGTATTCATATTCATCAAATTTTCCACCATTGTCTTTGCAAAAGAAATTGGCAGTATCTGCATTATTTCACTGTCAATCAAGTCACCAACAATCATCTTGAAGGCGATCTTTACCAACTTCTCATCTTCATCAATAGCAAAATTCTCTTTCGCATTTTCTATGTTGAAGGAGAAGGCATTCGGCGGTGATATATCTATTCTCTTGTCAAACATGGATGACATAGAAGTCGAAGATGAACCAACCATCTGATTCATAGCCTCGCCAATTGCACTCAAATGGAAATCTGAAAGTTCACCTTCGATATTTGTGCCGTCTCCGCCCATCATAAGGTCAGCAATAACCTTGACATCCTGCTCCTTTAAAACCATTAGATTAGCACCTAAAAGACCATTCGTGTATTCAATCTTAACACCCACATAGGAGGTCGAATATTCATTGGCTATAGCATCCCAGGAGGTTGTAGCGACCTTTGGTGTGGTTATCAGCACCTTCTGATTAAGTAGCGTAAACAAGGTAGTTGCTGAAGTTCCCATGCCAATATTACCAATCTCACCTAGCGCATCTATCTCCTCTGAAGTCAATTCTTCAATATTTGATTCGGTTTTATCAGGGGAATCTGTTGTATTTCCACTCAATAAAGCATCAATTTCTGCTTGTGATAACATATCTCCCATAATCAATCCTCCTTTTTCAAAACTCTGGAAATCTTGATGGCAACCTTATTCTTTTTGACACCTGGTACTGCATAGAACTTTAGAAGGTCACCCACACGCACTTCCATATCATCATTTATACCTGTATCCAGCGGCAATACATCGCCTTGCTGCAATTCAACAAACTCATTGACGGATATGGAGGTTTTACCGAGAATTGCCCTCACAGGCACCATCGTATTCTCAATTCTATTCTCAATGCTTTCCTTCATCTCAACAGTAGCTTCCTTTTCCACGCTGGAAAACCAAAACTTCGTGCTCATCTTAGACACAATAGGCTCTACTACTAAATGAGGTATACAAATATTTATCATGCCGTCTACATCGCCCACACGAGCGCTTAATGTAATTAGCGCCACAGTTTCATTTTGTGCTACTATTTGAGCAAACTGAGCATTGGTCTCAATTTTGTCAAGCCTTGGCCTTATAGAAAGGACATTCTCCCAAGGCTCACGCATCAAATTCAACATCTGCATCATAATTCTTTCAATAATCGCAAGCTCAATCTCCGTAAACTCCCTCACTCTTTCAAGGGAGGAGCCTCTTCCGCCCAGTATCCTATCAACCAGTGCATAAGATACATTAGGCTCTATCTCAAATATAATTGACCCGGTTAATGGCGCAAAATCAATGATACCCAATATGACAGGATTGGAGACGGAGTTGCTGAAATCACCATAGGGAAGCGCCTCCACGGAAACAACATCAACCTGGACAAGCGTTCTGAGATATCCTGTCAAGAAGTTCGTTATGATACGCGCATAATTATCGTAAATAATATTAAGAGTCTTTATCTGATCCTTGGCAAACTTACTCGCCCTTTTAAAATCATAGCTCTTAACCTTTCTTTCCTGCTTACTGGTCTGTATCTCTTGCGCATCTATCTCTCCGGTACTTAACGCTTTTAACAGATCATCAATTTCGTTCTGTGACAAAATATCCCCTATGGAAACCACCTCCCGTCTACATTAAATAAAAACAATAATCATTGAAAAAGCCATTCAGAAAAAACTACTCTATACACAATATCCTCCGGCTTCTCGATTCCCTCATTCAAAAGGGCGTTGATCTGATATGTTAAATCTTCTTTTGCCTTGTCCATAATAGCAGGATCCTTTACATCCTCCGCAGTCAATGTCATGAAAAACCTGACTATCAGCTCCTGTATCTCCTCGGATCTGGCTGTAACCATATCGGCAACAATAATATCCTTATCTCTCTTCAATGCTTTATAGCATTTAAGGGTGACATTAGCCTGTAAGATAGAGGCCTTTTTATCACTATCAACATTCCTGAGGTTGAAGTAACGAGCACCATCATATAAGGATACCTTGACTAAATCTTCTTCGCTTGGGATTTCAGGAGCATTCTCTCCATTTGCGGGATGATCGCCAGCTAAATCGCCATCGCCATTTCCATTGCTCCCTTGTATTACGAACAGATAACCTGCAAGGATAGCTAAAGAAACTGCCAGCACAGCAATAATGACAATCAATATAATTGACAATTTTTTAGACTCCAAAACTTATGCCCCCTCTATCATTTGTGTGTTTCTGCATATATGAGAATCTTACCACGGAATTCAATAATCTTATCAATTACCTCATCCACAGATTCTTTGCAGATATACTTCTTGGTCTCCGAAAAAGTTATAACCGTATCCGGAGTCGCCTCAATCGTTTCTATCATATCACTATTTAGGACATAAAACGTGCCGTTGAGCCTTGTTAACTTAATCATAATATTAATACCTCGAAAACTCAATAGATAATTTCAAAATTCGTCAATATATACTCACTCTGAAACTATTATCGGGTTTATTTCTAATTTTCTACAGTACTTTTCATATTTATCCCTCTCCGGAGGCCTCCGGCAGGTCTATTCCTGACGGAGGCGCTGTCCGGAGAGAAGATTTAGTACCCTATTTCTTACTTGTGTGCTTAACTATTGCTCATTACCTTAAGCCTGTTACCTCTTAAGACTTACAAGCTCCTGCAGCATTTCATCGGATGTTGTTATAATCCTGCTGTTTGCCTGGAAGCCCCTTTGCGTAATAATCATTTCGGTAAACTCCTTGGAAAGATCCACATTGGACATCTCCAGGGTACCTGGGTTCAGTGTGCCGACGCCGCCCGATCCAGCTTTGACTGCCTTATAATCACCGGAGTTGGTGGTCGGTATATACATGTTGTCGCCAACCTTCTGGAGTCCTGCAGGGTTCTCAAAACCGGAAATGGCCATCAAACCCAGGGATTGCTGCTGTCCGTTGTCATAGATACCGGTCAGGACACCGTCAGAGCCGACGCTGAAGGTCACAAGGCTGCCGGAGGCATATCCGTCAACGCTCTGGGGCTTTACCGAGTTGTCTGCAGCAAATGCTGTGAGCATTGAAAAGTCAAACTCCACAGTAAACGGGCCTGTCCCTGAATTATCAACGTCCGGCGTAAACACAACTTCTATAGGTCCCTCACCGGAATCGATAATTCCCTCAGGGTTAAATCCGATTGTCTGAGGCTCTATATCGGTGGTAAAAGTGGGTGAACCTGTATTTATTCTCCAACTCCATTCAGTCCCAGCGGCAGGTGCACCTGTTTTCCAGAACTCAACGCTGATCTTGTAATCATTGCCCAGAGAATCATAAATTGTCATCGGAACCGAAAACAATTCATCTTCATCCGGATCTCCCGTAACGGTCGGCATCGATGTATTCAGATTCCCTGCAAGGTTGGCAAAGGATGTCTCTTTAGCCGATATTATCCTCTTGTTCCTGTAGCTATCCGAGTAGAGGTTAATGGGCTCAATCTCCACCTCCGAGTCGAATTCGCCGCTGCCGTCATCCTTTATCTTCTGCCAGCCGTAGACATTAAGTCCGCTGCCTGTGACCAGGTTGCCCAGCTTGTCTATAGTGAAGTTGCCCGCCCTTGTAAATTTGTAGGTGTCACCGCTGCCGCCTCTGCAGATAAAGAAGCCATCGCCTTCTATTGCCATGTCAGTGGGGTTATCTGTCCTTTGAAGACTTCCTCTTGTGGTAATCGTATCAACTGCACCGACTCCAAGGCCAAGGCCTATTTGCATGGGGTTGGTACCACCCCTGCCTGTTGCGGAATCTGGCGAGCTTGAGCCCTTTAAAGTCTGGCTGAATATTTCCTGAAAGGTTACCCTTCCTGATTTAAAACCGACCGTATTGACGTTGGCAACATTGTTACCGATAACGTCCATTCTGGTCTGGTGTGCCCTTAAGCCCGACACACCTGAGAACATTGATCTCATCATATTGTCCTTCGACCTCCTTCGATTATCAAATGGTACGATTTCCGACATTTTCTCTGCCGCAATGTACCATGTCCTAAGTCCACATCCCGTCCGTCATTCAGGGATGTACAGCCTCCCGAAAGGGTCCGGCTGTTTTGCTGCTTATATTATTACTGCTCCATCGATGTTTGTAAAAACGTTTTCCTTTAATTCATTGCTGTTAGC
>JAAYBT010000122.1 GCA_012730015.1 Clostridiaceae bacterium | reverse complement strand
GCAGCGCCTGCGGCGTCCATGCCGCAGGCTGTAGTCCCTGATACCGCATTTGAGTCTCGCCAGTTTAAACAGCCTGTAACTATACCTCCATATGATCATCTACTTGCAGCCGCACCGCACAAATCAACTATATAAAAGTGTTTCACGTGAAACATTTCAGAAGCTCATTTTTTTCCCAATAACTTATGACCGCCCAATCTATGTTTTCAGTGTTCAGGCGCAGCAGCAAGTCTCTGATCTTATTGCAGTATAGGCAGGCTGTAATATCCTTTCTCACTCCAATGCGGGCGCTGGACACTCGCCATCCCTGGCTCGGGTCGCAGCGCCTGCGGCGTCCATGCCGCAGGTTGTAGTCCCCGATACCGCATTTGAGTCTCGCCAGTATAAACAGCCTGTAACTATACCTCCATATGATCATCTACTTGCAGCCGCTCCGCACAACTCAACTATATAAAAATGTTTCACGTGAAACATTTCAGCCGCTCATTTTTCTCCCAATAACTTATGCTGCAATGTGGCACACTACTCCAACGCCGCTAGTAAGTGTTTAAAAGCTTCGTTATGCACCAGTTGAAAAAAAGTGAAGGACAGAAAAATGCATATGGTGTGCATTTTAGGCGCGTCTGAGCCGGTTGCCGGTGAAGCAGCAGGTGCAAGCCAGAGGGCGAATCTGCGCCGACTGTCCCTGCAAGTTTGAAAGGCAAGTGCATAGAAGCCTTTTTATAGTGCCATGACAGGCACCACGCCGTTTGAGTGGCGCCTTTTCACCGGTTTTGGGCGGTCAAAACCGCACTAAATACTAATAGTAGATAAATTGTATCCGACAATAAAGTGGCTTGCTGCAAAGCCGCTAGTAAGTGTTTAAAAGCTTCGTTATGCACTAGTTGAAAAAAAGTGAAGGACAGGAAAATGCACAGGACGTGCATTTTAGGCACAGCTGAGCCTAGGACGGCGAATCTGCGCCGACTGTCCCTGCAAGTTTGAAACGCAAGTGCATAGAAGCCTTTTAGTAGTGCCCTATTAGCCACTACGGCGTATGAGTGGCGCCTTTTCACCGGTTTTGGGCGGTCAAAACCGGTTATAATGAATATTCTAACCAACACCAAAGGTTAAAAAAATATAAAGAATTCTAATATACATGTAAATTCTTCATAATTAATGCTATAATATCTGCATGCATACCAATGCTGACATAATATATTGTAGATATGAGGAGTGAATTAATTGGCCAAGGTTATAGCTATTGCAAATCAAAAGGGCGGCGTAGGGAAAACCACAACTGCCGTTAACCTTAGTTCCTGCCTTGCGGTTAAAGGCAAAAAGGTGGTAATTATTGATGTTGACCCACAGGGTAATACAACAAGCGGCCTTGGAATCGATAAGAAAACTATAGATAAATCCATATATGATGTCATTATAAATGATGTAGATATAGAAAGTGCATTGGTTGAAACAGTTGTTGATAATCTATACCTGTGCCCATCAAATATTCAGTTGGTTGGTGCAGAGGTTGAATTGGTTTCTGTCATTTCCAGAGAAACGAGGATGAAGGCAGCAATTGAAAGGATAAGAGACAAGTATGATTTTATCTTAATTGATTGCCCGCCGTCTCTTGGACTTCTTACATTGAATTCCCTTACAGCGGCCGACACCATATTGGTACCTATACAATGCGAGTATTATGCCCTTGAAGGCTTAAGCCAGCTTATGAATACTGTAGAGCTGGTCCAAAGACACCTAAACCCGGCATTGGATGTTGAGGGCGTCGTGTTGACAATGTTCGATGCCCGTACAAACCTTTCTATTCAGGTAGTTGAAGATGTTAAGAAGCATTTCAGGAACAAGGTTTACAGAACGATTATACCTAGGAATGTTCGTCTGAGTGAAGCGCCCAGTTTTGGCCTTCCTATTATATTATATGATGCAAAATCAAAAGGCGCTGAATGCTATCTTGATCTTGCGCAAGAGGTTATAGATTATTCTGAGGAGGTTGGATCGTAGAATGAAAAAGGGACTGGGAAAAGGCCTGGGTGCTTTAATAACAACAGCAGATACCGGAGATACGGGTGTTAAGGAAATTAGGATAAACGACATAGAGCCCAACAGTGGTCAGCCACGCAAGAATTTTAACGATGAGAAGCTGACACAGCTTGCGGAATCTATAAAACAGCATGGCGTAGTTCAACCCTTGATAATACAACGGGAGGTAGGCGGATATAAGATTGTTGCGGGTGAAAGAAGATGGAGAGCAGCAAAAATTGCCGGGTTAAAGACTGTTCCCGTTATAGTACGAGATCTGTCAGATAAACAGGTAATGGAGATTGCTCTGATTGAAAACCTGCAGCGTGAGGATTTGAATCCTATTGAGGAAGCTGAGGCCTATAATAAGCTTATTGAAGATTTTGGTATGACACAGGAAGAGGTATCTACTACGGTTGGGAAAAGCAGACCGGCTATTGCAAATTCGCTGCGCTTACTTTTCCTGCAGGAGCAGATTAAGTCCAAGCTCATAGAAGGAGAAATAACAAGTGGACATGCAAGGGCTTTACTGGCAATAGAGAGTAAGTCCTTGCAATTGAAAGCCCTTGAGGAGATTATTAGCAGAAAATTGAGTGTTCGCGAAGCAGAAGTGCTTGTTAAGCGTCTGAACACTAAAAAGAAGGTAAAGGCGAAGAAGAGCGATGATGCAGAGTACAAAGCTATCGAGGATAGATTCAGAGAAGTGTTTGGCACAAAGGTGAGAATTATGAATAACCAGAAAAACGGTAAAATTATTATTGAGTACTACTCTATAGATGAGCTTGACAGGATAATTGGGCTTGTGGAGAACATCAGTAAATAGAGGGTTTACGACCAAAGAGTTATAATGTTTCACGTGAAACATTTTCTATATTATGTGTAAAAGATGATGTGAAGGAGAAGAAGGCATGGGCGAGTTTTATGGCATTCCATTAGAAGTGATACTATTAATTGCTGCCAATTTCATTATTATATTGATTATGTTTATTATGATTCTATCAAGTAAGAGACGGATAAGAAGGCTTAATTCTAAGTATATGAAGTTCATGAATGGATTAAGCGGGGCTAACATTGAAGAAATTCTCTATGACTGTATAGAAAAGACAAATACCATCGTAGAGAAGAACAAGGAGTTGGATTATCAGCTTAATACCATTAAAAGGAATATGTACTATTGCGTGCAAAAGGTTGGAATTGTAAGGTACAACGCCTTTGATAATGTGGGAAGTGATTTGAGCTTTTCTATAGCCTTACTAGATTATAATGATGATGGAGTCGTAATTAGCAGCTTGTATTCCAGAGACAGCTCCTCGTCTTATGCTAAGCCTGTTGAAAGGGGCAAATCCAAGCATGCGCTTTCTGCAGAAGAAATTAAGGCAATCGATAATGCCAAGAGGACGCATATTTCGAATTACTCAGTCTAATAAGATTCACTCGGTAAATAGTTAATCTTGTAAGGATACAGGGTATTTTGCTTTGCAAAAACGCCGTTTGGCGCACATTTCGCGCAAGTGTTCATTGAATGACTAATTAAAATGATATTTATGAGGCAAAGCTTATGAATGAGAGTAGAAAATCGAATATATGGCTCTATGCTGTAATACTTTTTACAAGCGCCTTCATAGTACTTTTGTTTGCCGGCTACAGTCAGATTAAGATGAATAGGAGCCTGGAAGACTATAAAAGTCAGGTTTTTGATTCCGAATCAGAGAAGAACAAACACCTGCAGAACTTCTATAGTGCTCAGGAAATGAATGAGAAATTAAATAATGATATTAGTATGCTGGAAGAAGACAATAGGAATCTGAAGGAAGAAAAAAGCCTTCTAGAGAGCAAGAGTAGCGCTTTGCAGGAGGAGCTTGATAATAGGAGTGAAGCTAACGAGCACTTTGCAGCTGCGTTGGCCAGCTACTTAAATGGTGATTTTCTTGAGACGATTGAGCTTCTAAAGGATGTCGAGGTTGAGTACTTGGAACCAAAAGTGGTTAAGACCTGCAGGCTGCTCGAGTCGCGGACAAAGACAGAGGCCGGCCAGCTCCTGTTCGATGAGGGATTTACATTATATGAGCAGGCAGAATATGAGGAGGCTGCTAAAAGGTTTCTTTCCTCAATAGAGATTGCTCCTGCCGAGGTGTATTCGGACAAATGCCTATATTATCTTGCATATGCACAAATGAGGAGTGGAAACACATCCTCTGCAGTAGTTCATATGAGCCGATTAGCAGAAGATTACCCTGACAGCAAATACTTGAAGAGAGCCAAGCAGTTCGTTACAAGATATAAAAAGTAGGAATCCTTGTATTCGACGGTGGGTATGTATTATAATAGGTTTAATATGGCAACATAGGAATGGAAAGAGGGATAATATGCTTGATATAAAATTGTTACGTAATGATCCGCAGTTGCTGGAAAGGGCATTGCTAAAGAGCAAGGGGAAATTTGATAAAGATGGGTTTATGTCTTTGGACGTTAAGAGGCGCGAGCTCATATTTAAGGCAGAAACCATGAAGAGTGATCAGAATGCTGCCACTAAGCTAATCCCCCAATATAAAAAGGAGGGTAAGGATACTTCATCTCTCATGGAAGAGATGAGATCCCTTTCAAATGAAATAAAGGAACTTGACCAGCAGATTAGACAGATAGATGAGCAAATTGCGGAGCTTGTTCTGACCATACCAAATATCCCAAATGAAGCTGTTCCATTGGGTGATAGCGATACTGACAATCAGGAGGTCAGGAAATGGGGCACGCCGGCTAAGTTTGATTTTGAGCCGAAGGCTCATTGGGATATCGGGGAAGCGCTTGATATACTTGACTTTTCAAAGGCAGCGAAGGTGACGGGTGCGCGGTTTACATTCTATAAGAATGCCGGTGCCAGGCTGGAAAGAGCATTGATGAATTTCATGCTGGATCTTCATACAACTAAGCATGGGTATGTAGAGGTGTTCCCGCCATTTATGGTTCATAGAAATAGTATGGTAGGGACAGGACAGCTTCCCAAGTTTGAAGAGGACGCTTTTAAGGTGGCAAACACGGAGTATTTCTTGATTCCTACAGCCGAAGTGCCTGTAACCAACATGTATAGAGAGCAAATTCTTGATGTGAAGGAGCTTCCAATATACCACACGGCGTATTCAGCGTGTTTCAGAGCAGAAGCAGGCTCGGCGGGGCGTGACACAAGAGGCTTGATACGGCAGCATCAGTTTAACAAGGTTGAGCTGGTTAAGTTTACAACGCCAGAGACCTCCTATGTAGAATTGGAGAAGCTGACTAACGACGCAGAAGAGGTGCTGCAGCTTTTGGGACTACCCTATCGAGTTGTAAAGCTGTGTATCGGAGATCTTGGGTTTTCATCAGCACTGACATATGACCTTGAGGTGTGGATGCCTAGCTACAACAGGTATGTAGAGATTTCCTCCTGCAGCAATTTCGAATCCTTCCAGGCTAGAAGGGCAGATATAAAGTTTAGGAGAGGCCCGAACGAGAAAACTGAGTTTGTTCATACGCTTAATGGATCAGGTGTTGCTTTGGGTAGAACGACTGCATGTATTCTGGAAACCTATCAAAAGGCCGATGGTTCTGTGGAAGTGCCTGAGGTTTTGAGAAAGTATATGGGCGGACTTGAAGTTATTAAAGCATGAGCAGCTAAAATTCTACGGCAAAAGCGTGTATATAAGTGAGAAGTGCGAACTTGAAACACAAAGAATTGCATTTTATACAAAAGAGCAGGAGAGAGAAGCTAATGCTTGTCAGGGATAAAAGCATGGCGGGAAATGATGGGATAAACTGTTCAACAGGCCCTAAAAGTGACAGCTAAACGATGTTGACAAAGACTCGGCCGTATAGTAAAATAAACTACGTTGCTCAATTATGACGTGGAGAGATGGTCGAGTTGGTTTAAGGCACCGGTCTTGAAAACCGGCGTAGTCGTGAGGCTACCGTGAGTTCGAATCTCACTCTCTCCGCCATATAGAAATTTGAAGTTATGGAGAAGTACCCAAGCAGGTCGAAGGGGACGGTTTGCTAAACCGTTAGTGCGGGCAACTGCAGCCAGGGTTCGAATCCCTGCTTCTCCGCCACAATTTGTCTGAAAGCCCGCAAAATAGCGGGCTTTCAGCATTTTACAAGAACAATTTTTGCTTCGTTTAAGGGGTAAATCGGGAGCCATAAATGCCTCAAAAGTCTACCTGATGGGGGGATAATTATATGCTTAACATTTTCTTACGGAAAGTCGAGGATGCAGACATCAGTTTGCTGGCCGAGTGGTTAAATAAGGATTATATCCTGAAGTGGTATGGTGATACCGCAGACTGGCTTTTTGAAATCAGGGAGAGAAGCAATAGCTTTGCGTGGATACATCATTTTATTGTTATGGAAGGGCAGACGCCCATCGGCTTTTGCCAGTATTACGATTGCTATGACGCCAAGGATATGGAGGACTGGTATATCGTCACTCAACCCGGCGATACCTTTACTATTGATTATTTAATTGGTAATGAATCCTACCTGGGCAGAGGATATGGTAAAGCTATTGTAAAGCTGCTATCTGATACAATTCAAACAAAGGAACAGGCAAGACAGATTATCGTTCAGCCGGAACAGGATAATCATGCATCCAACCATGTGCTAATGGCAAATGGGTATACTTATGATAAGCAGAGAGAGTATTACTACAAGCCGTTGAGCTAAAATTGGCTTTTTTGATCTTGTCTGCTAGAATATAAGTATTACAATCTAGCTACCATCGGTTTCTATGCTTACACAGAAGCCTTTCATGTAATTATATTGGGGCAGGCAGACAGTTTTAAGCCGAATTTTGAGTAAAGGAGAGTGTGTGATGAACGAGACATTAAAAGTGATAGCAGAACGCTATTCTTGCCGGGATTTCAAGGATACCATGCCGCCGGATGAGGTATTGCAGGCGATAGCAGAAGCGGCAGTGCAGGCTCCCAGCGCCATGAACCGTCAAGCATGGAGAGTCATTGTTGTTAAGGACAGGGATTTAATAAATGATATTGAATCAGAGGCCATTTCATACATTGAAGGGATGGAGGATAAATCCTCCTACGAAAGAATCAAGGAACGGGGTGGCATGATATTTTATGGTGCACCGGTACTGGTAGTAGTCGCCATTGATCCATCTCATCAGGACTATGCCTTGATTGACTGTGGAATAGTCTGTCAGAATATCGCTATAGCCGCAGCATCACTTGGAATAGCCAATGTTATCTGCGGCTATGCAGGCAGATCATTTGACAAGCCTGCTTCTGCCGAGGAATTCGGTAAACGCCTGGGCTTTCCTGAAGGCTATATCTTTGGATGCTCGGTATTGCTAGGATATGCAAATAGTACAAAACAGCCCCATGAGCCTGATAAAAATAAAGTATCCTTTATCGAATAATTGAATGACAGGAAAGCTTATGCACTCTACGTCCCATAAAAGCGTATATTTTATTTTACTTATCACCTTAATCACCGTGTCCCTGGCAGGCTGTGCCAAGAGCGCTGAAGATAGTTCTATTGGTAGTGAGTACGACAGTCCAGCTATTTTTTCCGATGGCAGGCCTTCAATTGGGCCAACGGTGGAGAATGAGACTGTAACCAATGTGGATATAGAATCACAAACTAGAATTAGTTTGAAGATACGAAGTGGAAGCATCAAATTAACATGCACAGATCAGGGTCAGCTTCAGATTATCGAGAAATGGTGGCTCAAGGGACCTACTTCTCAAGAACGTCTAAAAGAGCTGCTGGAAGAGAGCAAGAAAACTCTGGAGACTACCTCTATGAGCATTAACATTGAGAGAGAGGCTAATGAGGAGCCCCTCTATAGGCAAACAGTCCAGATGGAATTAATCGTGCCCGAAGCTATTAAGCAAATCGATATAGACGCAGAAAACTCGTCGATTCAATTATCGGGTTTTGATGAAATGCACACCATAGATCTCCGTGTTGGAAAGGGTGCTGTTGACGTAGAGCAGTGCAGCTCAAAGAGGTTTGGTGTATCTGTTGATGAGGGAAATATTCGCATGAAGGATATTTTGGGCTTTGGATTATATGAATGTGGCAGAGGAGATATTCTTCTAAGCAGAGTAAAGGGAGCGGTTGAACTAAAATCAGTGTCAGGCAATACGCTTATAGAAGAAAGCGAGGGAAAGCTCTATTGTGATATTTCAACCGGAAGCCTGACAGTTAAGGACTCTGACATAGGGCAGGATTCTATGCTATATGCCTCCTCCGGCAGTATTTGTGCCGATTTTGCGAAGGCCGGGATTATGGGCGGATGCAAG
>JAAYBT010000121.1 GCA_012730015.1 Clostridiaceae bacterium | reverse complement strand
TTCAACGTGAGAGTTTTAGCATAGAGGAGTGTTTCCATTGCCTTTTGATGGTATTGTAACGAAAAGTATTGTAGATGAGCTGACCAGTGAGCTTGTCGGTGGCCGGGTGGAAAAAATATTCCAACCTGAGGCCGATGAAATTGTTCTGCTGGTCAGAGCATGGAATAAAAGTCTTAGGCTGGTTATGAGTGCCAGTCCCAACTATCCAAGAATTCATATAACAGAGGTCGTTAAGGAAAATCCCTCATCTCCTCCCGTTTTTTGTATGCTATTGCGTAAGCACCTCAACGGCGGAAGGATTCTTTCCTTTGAATTCAATGATTATGAAAGAATCATCGGAGTAGTAATTGAGGCTACTAACGAGCTTGGCGATATCTCCGAAAAGAAGCTTGTTATTGAGATTATGGGGCGATATAGTAACATCATCCTGCTCAATAGCGATAATAAAATACTTGATTCCATCAAGCATGTAGACTCGGACATAAGCAGTGTCAGGGAAGTCATGCCTGCAAGGCCATATATGCTCCCCCCTGCTCAGGATAAGCTTTCACCCGCAATAGTGGATACATCAGCCTTGCTGCAAGAACTTGATGCCTCAAATAAGACTGTCGACAAATTTTTATTGGATCAAATAAAGGGCTTTAGTCCTCTCCTATGCCGTGAGGTCTGCTTTAGGGCGGGCATTGAAAACAGGACGGGTACAGCTTCCTTGTCCGAGGATGCACGCATGTCCCTAAAAGAGGCGCTGGATTCTGTTTTGAACGAGATAAAAGAAAGCAAATACGACCCTTGTATCCAGTTCGACGACGAGCAGCATCAAAAACCGCTCGATTTTCATTGCCTCAACATAAGCCAGTACAAATATCGCCTGTCTTTAGACTCAATCAGTCAGGTGCTGGATACCTTCTACTCCTCGCGTGACAATGCGGAACGCCTGCGCCAAAAGAAATCGGATCTTTATAAGGTGTTGAACACTTCCATTGAACGCTGTAATAAAAAGCTGGCAATTCAGGAAGAAACGCTCCGTGAGGTGGCGGACAGAGAGAAACTGAAGCTTTACGGCGAGCTGATAACAGCTAATATATATGCAATACCGAAAAACACCCAAAGCGTTTCACTACTCAACTACTACTCTGAAACCGGTGATGAATACATTGATATTGCTCTAAATCCTAACCTGCTTCCACAAGAAAACGCCCAGCGCTATTACAAGAAATATGCCAAGGCCAAAAACGCCTTTTTGCATACCAGCCGCCAGCTGAAAGATTCTCAAAAAGAGCTGGAATACCTTGAAAGCGTACTCCAGCTTCTGGATAACTGCAGCGCAATGCATGAGATGGATGAGGTCAGGCAGGAGCTTTCAGAGCAGGGATATATGAAATTGAAAAAAAGGCACCTGCAAAAAAAACAGACGCAAATGTCAAATCCTCTAAATTTCACTTCCTCTGACGGCTTCGACATTTTTGTGGGTAAAAATAATAAGCAAAACGATTACCTTACTCTAAAATTCGCTCAGTCGAATGATATTTGGCTCCATACAAAAACTATACCGGGATCCCATGTGATAATTAAAAAGCAGGGCCGTGAAATCCCTGAAAGGACATTGAAGGAAGCAGCTATTCTTGCCGCTTGGCACAGTAAAGCCAGGATGTCTTCCAACGTGCAGGTGGATTACACAAACGTAAAAAACGTCAGCAAGCCTTCAGGCGCAAAGCCGGGCATGGTGATATATGTCAACTACAAAACGGCTGTAGTCACACCCGATAAAGCCTTAGTAGATAAGTTGATGGCATAGGTGTAAGTGTAGTTGC
>JAAYBT010000120.1 GCA_012730015.1 Clostridiaceae bacterium | reverse complement strand
GAATCTCAAGGATGCCAGATCCTGGATGGATATCACAGAGTCCGCTTTGAATGATATGACTGAAATTTTTCAGAGAGCGAAGGAACTGGCAGTTGCCAGCGATGGCGGCGCAGAAAGCGAAGAGGATCTGAAGGCCACTGCAAAGGAGATCAGGCAACTGAGGACACAGTTGATTAACCTTGGTAATTCGACTTATGCCGGTAGGCATATTTTTTCAGGGTACAAAACAGACAAACCACTTCTTAATGATGATGGTACATTTGCTTTTGAGGTGGATAATGCTGTTGAGAATATTAAATATGAAATCGGCACAGGAGACGATATTAACATCAATGTGCCCGGCGGGGACCTGTTCAATAATGGAAACAGTATTGCGGCCGGCGATGTTGGCACGGCGGGTAAATTTGTTCAGGATCTGACGGATCTGGTGAATGCTCTCGAGTCAGCTGATCATGGTGCAGTCATCGGAACAGTATCTGAACTTACGCAAGATCTGGATACTTTGCTTCGTGTCAGGGCAGACGTAGGTGCCCGTGTAAACCGGCTTGAGCTGACGGCTAACAGAATGCAGAACGATAATACAAATTTTACTAAGCTAATGAGCGAAAATGAAAATGTGGATATGACCGATACTATCATGAATCTGAAGAATGAGGAAAATGTCTACAGGGCATCGCTGGCAGGCGGCGCAAGGATAATTATGCCTTCATTGATAGATTTTTTAAGATAATTTTGGATGGCATTGAAGCCTTCTAATTGGACTTGGAAAAGAAGCCTGTGACAAAAAGCCACGGATGGTGAGAATATGGCTTTGCAAATAAGCCGCACGGATGCAAAACTAAATATTGAAACAACACCCTCGCACCTGTCGATCCAGAACCGGCAGGCTAGGCTGGAATTGAGCCGCAAAGAAGCAAAGGTAGAGATTCACACGGAAATGCCCCGGGTGGTGATTGATCAGTCAGATTGCTTTGCGACTTCCGGGCTGATGAAGCCAATAGATTTGACGCGCCAAGCCGGCCAGCAGGCTATGCAGCAGGCACTGGCCTACGCCGGAAAGGTCGCCGGTGATGGGGATGCCATGGCTGCGATAGAGAATAACAGTAATATGATTGCAGCTATTGCAAAACGTGATAGTACTACAGAGCACGAGTTTGGGATAGGTGTCATGCCGAAGGCCAGACCTAAAATTACAGTAACCGGAGGCGGAGTAGAAATAAACATCCGAAATAAGGCCAGTGGACCAACCAACGGTATGGAAGGGACCATAATACCGGGCGACATAAGCTTTGATTATACACCTTCGCAGGTCAATATCAGCATGGCGCAGTATGCTTCGATCAGAATAAATTATACTCCATCAGGCTTTAACGCATATGCGTGAATATACAAATTGGGGGAATTGTAAAATGATTTTACAGACAAAGTATTTTGGGGACCTTGATATCAATGAAAGTGATATCATTCAATTTAGTCACGGTCTGCCGGGTTTTGATAAGGTAAAGAAATTTATATTGATTAATAATGAAGAGGAAGGCTCCCCGTTCAAATGGCTGCAGGGTGTTTCTGATCCCAAGCCTGCCTTTGTTATTGTTGATCCGTTTGCCATAAAAAAGGATTATGAGATCAATCTGAACGATGAAGTGCTGAAAGAGCTGGAAATCGAAGAGGCTGAGACAGTTTGCGTGTATTGCATCGTCGTAGTTCCTGATGATATCAGCAAGATGACAGTCAATCTTCAGGCGCCTGTCATTATCAATACTGTGAGCAGGAAAGGCAGACAGCTTATCCTTGACACGGACAGGTATGGTGTGCGACACTATATATTGGAGGAACTCCAGGGACGGGAGGATATAGAATATGCTGGTACTGACAAGGAAGAAGGATCAATCCATCATCATAAATGAGAATATTGAGATCACGGTTCTTGATGTGCAGGGAGACCAGGTCAGGATAGGCATCAATGCGCCCAGGGATATCTCCATCCACAGGAAGGAAGTATTCATTCAGATTTCCGAAGAGAATAAAAAGGCGACTTCTATAAGCATGGGTGTAGATCTGAACAATATTCTAAAAAATAAAAAATAAAATTATTTAAAAAGGCTAAAGTATTTATTCGACAGCGCCGATATATTTAATAAGTGAATTAACTTCTGCAAAGACGGAGCGCGTGCCGATTTAGATGAGGTTATTCATAATACAGGAGCCGGCCTATCCGGCAAACAATCGGGAAAGGATTCCCGGTTACAAATTCAAGGAGGATGAATTATATGATTATCAACAACAACATTTCTGCAATCAACACCCGTAACCAGTTATACACCACAAACACAGCGACTTCAAAGTCAATGGAAAAGCTGTCATCCGGTAAAAGAATCAACCG
>JAAYBT010000119.1 GCA_012730015.1 Clostridiaceae bacterium | reverse complement strand
GATTTCTTGGCCTCAGCCGAAAGGTAGGCCAGTAGTTTTTCACGGGTGGTGCGTTTTGAGGTGAATTCAATTTTCTGCGTCAGAGCAATATTTTTCATGGACACGATACTCAGCATATTCTGAATAAGCCTGCTGTGAAATCCGCACGCCTTTGCGCACGGGACGGCAAGCCTGTGACAATCGATAAATAGAAGCTCGCTTTCGGTCGTGGAAACCACACTCACCGGAAGCGCTTTTATCTCCGCGCAGGCAAAGGATTCCCCGAACAAATTCCCAATGTCAATTTTCCCGAGGATGCTTCGGTTTCCGTAATAGTCGTCCTGCACAACCTGAACCTGCCCCGATAAAACAATACCGAATTTATCTATGCTCTCGCCATTGGAAAATACGGTTTGACCTTTTTCGTAATGAATTGATTTCGCGCACAGGCAGGACAAAAGCGGCTGTAAATCAGCTTCTTCAATATCCTTGAATAATCGTACTGTTTTCAGTACATCCAAATAATTTTTCATAAAATCCTCTTTCGTTGGAATTCCAACCGACTTATTGACTTAAGAATAGTACACTCGAACCGTAAAGTCAACAATGTATTGATATAACGTACTCCAAGAAAGAGGTGAACGGAACATGATTCGAAAAATCATAAGAATTGATGAAGAGAAATGCAACGGATGCGGTCTATGTGCAAAAGCCTGCCACGAAGGGGCAATCGGCATGGAAAACGGAAAGGCCAAGCTCATCCGCGACGATTATTGCGACGGTCTAGGCGACTGTTTGCCCACCTGCCCGACAGGAGCAATCAGCTTTGAGGAACGTGAAGCAAAGGAATACGACGAAGCCGCCGTGAAGAAGAGTAAGCTGAGCAAACAGGGTGAAACGCTGGCCTGCGGATGTCCGGGCACACAGTCTAGAGCAATCCATCGGGAAAATGAGCGTGAGGCCGTACAGCTCAATACCGGTGAAAACAAAAGCCAGTTGTCACAGTGGCCCGTCCAAATCAAGCTTGCACCGGTCAACGCGCCGTATTTCGCGGACGCCAATCTACTGGTTGCTGCCGACTGTACAGCCTATGCTTACGGTGATTTTCACAACAGGTTTATCAAAAACAAAGTGACTCTGATCGGCTGCCCCAAACTTGATGAAGGGGATTACAGCGACAAACTCACGCAGATCATTAGGGAAAACAACATTAAAAGCGTTACGGTCGTCAGAATGGAAGTTCCCTGCTGCGGCGGGATCGAAAACGCGGTAAAAATAGCGCTTCAAAACAGTGGTAAAATGATTCCCTGGCAGATAGTGACTATTTCAACCGACGGAAAAATTCTTCTTGATTGACAGGAGGTAATCATAATGATAGAAAAAGAGTATAAGCTGTCCAAAACTAATGAAAAAGCGATAGAAAAAGTCATATTTGACGAAAACCTTCATTATCTCCACATGGTATTCAACAAGGATGAGGGTCTGCCGGAGCACTTTTCTAATTCAAACGTGTATATGACCGTCATTCGCGGAAGGCTCTCCATCGGCCTTGATGATCAAGAAATCCATGAATACGAAGCCGGGACTCTGCTGAAAATTCCGTTTCAAACCAAAATGCATGTCAGAAATGAGAATGATAAAACGCTGGAGCTAATTGTCGTAAAGGCACCCGCTCCGAAAAGTTAAGAAGGCAAAGGAGGAAGTAAAAATGAGTATGTTTTGTTATCAGTGTCAGGAAACTGCTGGAGGAAAAGGCTGCGCGTTACGGGGTGTCTGCGGAAAAACCGAAGAAGTTGCAAAGCTTCAGGATCTTCTGATTTATACCCTCAAGGGCATTTCAGAAATTATAGTCAAAGGAAAACTTGACGTCAAATCCCTCGGCGAGACAAACTATGAAGTTCTTAGCAGCTTGTTTATGACCATCACCAACGCGAATTTCGACGACGGCTCTATTGAAAAGCAAATCATGAGGATGATCGCCGTAAGAGACGAGCTCAGAAATTCTGTTGCTTGTGTGAGTCTACACGACTCGGCGACTTTCACGGTTAATTCAAGAGAATCCATGTTGGAAAAGGCCGCTACAGTCGGCGTGTTGTCAACCGAAAACGAGGACGTGCGATCTCTGCGCGAGATGATCACATACGGTCTTAAGGGTATGGCCGCCTACGCTGAGCACGCGAAAAACATTGGAAAAGAAGATTTGGCAATCAACTCCTTTATCTATGAGGCGTTGGCGGCAACGCTGGACGATTCCTTCTGTGCCAATGATCTGGTAGCGCTGACGCTGAAGACAGGCGAATACGGCGTCAGAGTCATGGCTCTTTTGGATGAGGCCAACACATCACGGTTTGGCAATCCCGAAATCACCGAAGTAAATATCGGCGTCAGGAGAAATCCCGCAATCCTGATTTCCGGTCATGACCTGACCGATCTGGAACAGCTTCTGGAGCAGACCATAGGCACCGGCGTGGATGTTTATACCCACAGCGAGATGCTGCCCGCCCATTATTACCCGGCTTTTAAGAAATATGATAATTTTGCAGGCAACTACGGTAACGCATGGTGGAAGCAGCTTGACGAATTTGTATCCTTCCGTGGCCCTATTTTGTTTACTACCAACTGTATCGTTCCTCCAAGAAGTGAAGAGGTAAGGGGAAGGATATTTACAACAGGCTCAACCGGTTATCCCGGATGCAAGCATATTGAAGCCGACGAAAACGGCAAAAAGGATTTTTCAGAAATCATCGCGCTTGCCAAGAACCTTCCCGCGCCAGATGAAATCGAGACCGGCAGCATTGTAGGCGGCTTTGCCCATAATCAGGTAATGGCTCTGGCTGACAAGGTGGTTGAGGCTGTTAAGTCAGGTGCGATAAAGAAGTTCTTTGTCATGGCCGGCTGTGACGGACGCATGAAGTCCAGAGACTATTATACGGAGTTTGCACATAAGCTTCCAAAGGATACCGTTATAATGACCGCAGGATGCGCAAAATATCGATATAATAAGCTGGAGCTGGGCGACATTGGCGGCATTCCGAGAGTTCTGGACGCCGGGCAGTGCAACGACTCCTATTCTCTGGCGGTCATTGCCTTGAAGCTTAAAGAGGTGTTCGGACTGGACGATATAAACAAGCTGCCGATTGCCTTCAATATTGCCTGGTATGAGCAGAAGGCCGTCATTGTTCTCTTGGCACTGCTGTATCTGGGCGTGAAGAACATCCACCTCGGCCCCACGCTGCCGGGCTTCCTGTCACCCAATGTGGCCAAGGTGCTGGTTGAAAAATTCGGTATCGCTGGTATCGGAACAGTTGACGATGACATCAAACTGTTCATGAATGCCTGATGCTGTAGAAAAAGTAACCAGTCATGTTCAAACATAATTGTTTGGCATGACTGGTCTTTTCGTGCATATCAATCTTTTCTTGCCCAGATGGTCGCCCTATATGTTGACTCATCGATTGGTTCAGGAATAGCTTCGTCTGAGTAGTTTTTGTATGACCTCTCAACTGTTAGCCCCGCTTCACTAAGCCAACCATAAACCTGCGCTTGTGACGGTATGTGCTTATGCCATAGGTCTGAGATAATAAAAGGCTCACCGTTATTAGCCTTAAGCTCCCAATGACTTGTTCCTGCACATATGCGAGTCACAGGGTCGTAGATTGAGCCGTAGCTAACAGTGCGCCCTGACGTTCCCATGTCGTCTGTGCCGCTGAAATAGCTGCTTTCCCGCAAGCTGTTGAAGAATCGTGCCGGATCGTAGTGAAGATCGAAATCCAGAAATGTCAGCATACCAGTGTTTTGCTATAAAATCCTTGTTCAAAACGTTTCCTCCTATCTAGCTTCATGTTTTTTCATAACCACACACAATATCGATGAATTTTTATCGTATGGCTTACCTTCAACATCAGAATAATAATCAACAGGGAAAAAATTATACATCTGCATTTCCTCTGATATAGATTGTCTCGTAAAGCATGTGTTCCAGATATTAAAACTCCGGATACTTCCATCCTCAACGATAACGAATCGCTCCATATCAATTCTCTCACCATAGTAATACTGAGCATTCAGGCAAATATGTGGGTTTGGACTCCAAAAACCACCATGGCCATAGACTTCCCATGATGTGTGCTCATTGCGATCAGATTTCCACTGAGGTGTGAATACATCAAGCAGAAATATCCCACCTGGCTTCAAAGCCCGATACACGCGGTCAAGTAGTTTATAGCGATCTTCAGGTATCAAAGCACCATAGTCACACCAAATCAACGTTACCATGTCATACAAATTTTCAAAATTCATTTTAAGATAATTCTGCATCACATATTCACTTTTTGCATCGTGTTCCTTAGCATATGCAATGGAGCGCTCTGAAAAATCCAGGCCTGTAACGCAAAGACCGCGTTCAGATAAACGCTTAGTATATAATCCCGGACCGCAGCCGATATCGAGAAGCCTTGCACCATGCGGCAATAAGGAACATATCCAATTCACCGAGCGTTCTATGGTATCGGGTCTACGGCTTGCGGCATCAGTATTAGGATTTAGGTGCGTTTCGAGCATACCTTTAGAGATATGCAGATCATCCCAGAACTTCTCTTGGGTCTTTTCGTAAATCTTCGGTTTTTCTAGTAATTTGATTAACGTATTATACACAACTCATTCTCCCTTCAAATCATTTTAGGCATAAAAATACCGTAGCAAGCATCCATCGATAGCTGCAAACTACGGTCCGTAAAGGTAATGCAAGTGTTAATAAAATAAACACGGGCATACCTATTCGTATGCCCATAAAATTCTACAGTATTAACGAAAGGTTACTCGAAACGGCATAACAATTAAAGGTGTCTATACACCTTGAAAAGTACTGTTATGCCCAATATTCTGTTCTATACGAAAGCCACCTCAATAATAGTCATAAAGCAACAACTCCCTTCGTTCTCTGCGAAGCATGAATAAATAATCGCAGAAATAAAATTAAATCTAGCATACCATTTCCTTCCTTAGAAATCAATCCTTAAGTCAAAAGGAAATTATGAATTACAAAGAATGACCCATCTGAATGGCAGATTTTCGAGAATAAGCACGAAGCAGTTATAGATGAGGAAACAATCAATGCACTCACCAGGTATGTCCCCTTGTTCGAATCCCTTACCTAATAACCATAAAAAAAGACCATCTTTAGGATGGTCTTTTTTATGCTGGCGTGCCTGAAGGGATTCGCCGCATGCATACGCATGCTGGTGACGTCGCCCACCGATCGCTGCGCTCCGGTACCGGACTCCTACGCTCACTAGGAAATGACCGTTTAGGTCATTTCCTTTTACGCTCGCGCCCTCTCGGGTTCGAATCCCTTACCTAATAACCATAAAAAAAGACCATCTTTAGGATGGTCTTTTTTTATGCTGGCGTGCCTGAAGGGATTCGAACCCCCGGCCTACGGATTAGAAGTCCGTTGCTCTATCCAGCTGAGCTACAGGCACATATGGTTATTTACTAGCTTCAAATAAATGGAGCGGGTGATGGGAATCGAACCCACGCAATCAGCTTGGAAGGCTGATGTTCTACCATTGAACTACACCCGCACGCCTGTGTCTTAAATTCCGACTTTCATATTATACAGTCGACGCATATATTTGTCAATGCCAGATTTCTAGTAAAACACGGCAATGTGAAATGAAAAAGTAAATGCAACTTAATGGTTGCGTTGACTACTTCCGAGTTGCAATAACGAATTCCATTCATGTTCTGAGAGGAGGGTTACATCATTGGATTGAAAAATCGCTATAATAGTGCTACAATATATTCATTGCTTTTTTGCAAAAGAGGAGATGTAGTTTAATTGCGCCAGCTTCTATTCTTACGAAAAAAATCGAAAAGCCCTCAAGAGCGTTCAGATAACATACAAATGAGACGTGAGGTTATCGCCATAACCTGGCCTGCTTTCATCGAGCTTGTTATGTCAACCTTGTTTGGCATGGTGGATATGATTATGGTCGGCCAGCTAAGTGCGGCCGCCATAACAGCTGTAGGCCTCACCAACCAACCCTTCATGCTTTTGCTTTCGGTCTTTGCTGCCGTTAATGTCGGAACAACTACACTTGTCGCCTGGCACATTGGCGCAGGCAACACACAAAAAGCCACTGCAGTCACACGACAGATAATTATTATCAACATGGTTCTTGGTCTTGTAATGAGTGCCTTTGGAGTGTTTACCGCAAAGTACATAGTGACATTCATGGGTGCTAAGTCAGACACGATAAAGGATGCAATATCATATTTTCAGATTGTATCTGCTGGGCTCGGTTTTCAGGCCGTTACAATGGGCGTTACCGCATCATTAAGAGGTGCTGGTGAAACAAAAATTCCAATGATCTATAATATAGGCAGCAATTTGTTGAATGTTTTTGGTAACTATGTGCTGATATATGGTAAGTTCGGTTTCCCGAAGCTGGGAGTGGCAGGCGCGGCTGTTTCTACTACATTTTCCCGGGGAGTTGTATGCATAGTCGCACTAGCTATCGTTTATGTCTCTAACGTCTCCGTCATATCGCTGCGTCATAGAAAGGGCAAGTATCGATTTGATTGGAGCATTGTTAAAAAGGTTTTTTCCATTGGTCTGCCGGCAGCCTTTGAACAGGTTGTGATACACGGAGGCCTCATTTTGTTCGCTCGCACAGTTTCAGGCCTCGGCACGCTGGGGTATGCCGCCCACCAGATAGGTCTTAACATTAACGGCTTGTCCTTTGCACCAAGTATGGCCTTTGGTGTTGCTGCCACCACCTTGGTTGGTCAAAGTCTGGGCGCAGACGATGAAGAAAAAGCACAGAAGTATGCGGATATAGTGCATCGGATTGCCGTCTTAGTTGCCTGCTCCGTGGGCCTTATGCTGATTTTCTTTTCACACCCAATTGCACGTTTATATACCAATGATCTGACTGTAGCCGCTATGGCAGGCACTGTATTGAAGATCATGTCACTTGCCCAGCCATCAATGTCAACACAGCTTTCTTTAGCAGGCGCCTTGAGGGGTGCAGGGGATACAATGTATCCTTTGTATGCATCCATCTTCGGCATATGGATCTTCCGCGTTCTTGTTGCGTATCTTTTTGTAAGCATATTCGGATGGGGACTTATTGGGGCATGGGTAGCTTTGGTGCTTGACCAGACTACCAGAGCTGTAGTCGTGTACACCCGTTATCGCTCAGGTAAATGGAAGTACATAAAAACACGCTCCACAAAGACAGGGAGCATGAAGGTTTATTCATAGCATACCACTTCTTATATATTGTATACATGTGGCCTAACCTCATCATCTTCTATTTCGATGATGCCATAGGATTCATCCGAATCATCCCTGGGGTCACTCGTACTACCCGGATTTAATAGGAAACAGTTGTCCTTCTTAATAAGCTCAGGACAATGGGTATGACCGAATAACACCATGTCGGCATGTAGCTCCTCTGCTTTTATGAACAGCTTATTATAATCCCATTTTACAGAGTATCTGTGGCCATGTGTGATGAAAATCCTCTTCCCGCACAAATCAAGTAATTTTTCTGCCGGGACATCTTCAATCATAAAATCGCTGTTGCCATAAATATATTCAATAGGGATATCAGGAAATAAACTCGATAGCTTCTGAGCATCCCTGAAATAGTCACCGAGATGTATAATCAAGTCAACGTCTTTATTTGATTTTATAGCTTCTTCAGCCTTATATGTGTCTCCATGCGTATCACTTATAACCAGTATTTTCATTTAAAAAGTAACCCCCGTTGTTATCTGTTGTGGAGCATTTGACTAATCTGACTCTATTAGGTCAAATTATGTTTCGACATGATTTAACCATTCGTTCTCAAGTATTTCTACCAATTTTCTCAATGCCTTGCCACGGTGGCTCAATTCGTTCTTTGTATCTGAATCCATCTGAGCCAATGTTAGCCCGTATTCGGGTACATAAAACAGCGGATCATAGCCAAAGCCATTTTCGCCTTTCGCACCAAAAGTAATCACACCCTCACAAGTGCCTCTTGTCATAACACTTCTGCCATCAGGAAAAACCAGCGCTATAGCACATACGAATCTTGCGGTTCTTTTGTCTGCGCTCACTCCCGAAAGAGCGTCAAGCAGCTTATTGTTCTTGTCTTCATCTGTCGCTCCCGGCCCTGCATACCTTGCAGATTGTACGCCGGGTGCTCCGCCCAGATAGTCAACTTCCAATCCTGAGTCATCTGCCAATACGGTTTCTCCTGTAATACTCCAAACACCCCTGGCCTTTATCAGAGCATTTTCCTCAAAGGTGCTGCCTGTCTCCTCAATCTCATCTTTTACACCCGCCCGGGCCATTGAAATAACATCATAGGGGAACTGTGCCAGTATCTGCGCAATTTCCTCAAGCTTGCCCTTATTCTTAGTCGCTGCAATAAGCTTCATTTCTTTCTCTATCTTTCTCAATATTTTATGGTGCTTCTATATCTTTCGAGCATCTATCTATCCATTACATCATTTATGGTGGCAGGAATTGCTAACCCAGCTGAAATATCTGTTCCTTCCGGCAGCTCAGCCTCACGTCCGTTCACCGTAATCCGAATAGCCCTAATGCTGTCGCACTGGCGCAAGGTGTATGCAAGCTGCTTCAAAATTCCTTCCTCCCGCATAGTGCCGCCGTAATTCAAAAACCCCTCACTAAAGTCCAGTGTAATTACTCCATCTGAAACGCTGCTATCCCTCAAAAAGACATTTTCCGGTATTTCGCTGTACAAACCTCCGCCTGCCTTTGTTGACACAAGAAGCTCCACAAGTGCTTCCGGCAGCTCATCAGCCTCTGCTGTGTTTTCGACAGATAGGGGGACAGGGTATATATATCCGGCATTCGCCTGCTTAAGAAAATATATATCAGCCTTTCGTGTTCCCGCCTGTATCAGGACATCTGTGTTAATCATGACATCCTCCCTGCCCAGATCGCAGGACAAATCCGTACCGTACTTTAATATCCCCTGAGGATATCCATTAATCAATATCCTTACTCTTTCTATGGTTTCGAAACCTGTTAGTGTGTAAACGATTGCTGCAATAATGTTTCTCTCAGACACCGCACTGCCGTAATTGAGCAAATGTCTGCTAAAGTCAATTATTGCAACGCCATTCCTAACATCAATACCCAATATATCGGTATCCTGGGGTATTACCGGATAAACACCATAGTAGGCAACTTCCTCCCTTGCTAATGCGCTGTCGATGGTAAGACTGACATTAGCCCTTGCGATTCCAGGCTGCGGCTGTATCCATCTGGTCATCGGCACGAGGAAGCCATCTGCATCCTGATAATACACGGTTACAGGACGTCTCGGCTCGGAATAGAGCAAACTGCTGCTTGCATTGCTTTGAGCGGTAAGTACTGCCGACTCGTTAATTAGGGCGCCTTCACCGGCACTCTTACTTGCACCATCGTCGATCCTATCAGCAGGTGACCCTGTGGCATCTAGCCTATTCCCAACCGGCGTATTTTCCGCTCCCTCTATCGGAAAGTCGCCATGCTCCGAAGCATTTGCACGACTGCCCTCTGTAATGTCTGTATGTGTACTGTCATCGACTATGACCATTTCCTGACCATCGGTAATCGCAGACGGTTCGCCCTTTGACTTGCCTGAAAAAGGCATTTGACATCCCGCAAGCATAATCATTAAAATCACGAGAAAAATAACAACAAATCTTCTCATATCGTCCTCCATTTGTAACTTACTAGTTACCAGAATTATGGACAACTTTATCAGCTTTTATTATTTCCCGTGCTCCCTGGTATTTCCCGACAATGTTCTAATCCTGAAAACGTCTTTGTCTATATTCAGTTGCCAATTTATCATCCTGCCTCAGCAAAAAGCATACTCACTAATGTTATCACAAGGAGGATTCAAAAAAAATCAGTAGAATTCATAAATTCTACTGCATCTTTTTATAGATATTTATATATGTTATAGGTTAGAACTACTCGGTCAGTAATTACTTCATTATTTGCAAAGCCTGATCCACTGAATCGCATAGGCCTTGGGCGGCGTTCTGCCTGAACGACTCTCTTTGAAGCCTGGCTCTGTCGGCGCTGTTTGTTATGAAAGCAATCTCCGCAATAGCCGCCGGCATTTCTGTTTCTCTCAGTACAATTAGGTCAGACCTTGACCTAAGTCCTCTGTCGGTTGCCTTCAGCACTGAAAGCAAATTTTTCTGAATAATTTCAGAGAAGTCCTTTCCCGTAAAGCCGCTATTGTCAGATGGACAATATAGTGTCATTGTGCCGTCGACATTTCTGTTATTTACTCCATTGATGTGTATGCTTAAGAATAGCTTCGCGTTTAGCATGTTTGCGATATAAGCCCGCTCATAATTATCGACATTGGAGTCCTCTGCCCTCATCATGTATGTCACTATTCCTTTTTCCTCAAGCAAGGCATTCACACGCTTTGCAATATCAAGATTGAGCTCCTTCTCCGTCAACCTTCCATAAGCGGTGCCTATTGCGGTGCCGCCATGCCCTGGATCAATCACCACCGGCATTTTCGAGCCACTGCCAGGCTTTATCAAGGTAATCGCCGTTACTCCGGATGACCTTGTGTATACCATATAAGAAATTTTTGACTTGCCCCTAAACACCAACGAAGTTGTCCCTTCCTCAGCGTTTGTTCTAACCTCAAAATAACGAAGATATGAATCGTTTATGTCAAGAATCCCCTCGCCCAGATCCGCCTGCTCCGTGGGAAAGGTTATGGTATATAGCCTCTTCGATAGATCGTATTTGGCTTCGTAGAGCTTTTGAAGATCCTTGTCCCCCTGAGTAAGCATTGCATTATCCAAGGTAAAATACACCCTGTCATCGCTATTATAGTACATAATGTTCTTGAAGGAGGGTTTATCAAGCCTCATAACCAGCTGATCCTCGGATTCTTCAAAACGATATTGGTATTGGTCATTGAGATTAAGAATAATGCCGGCACCGGTTTTGCCTGTTTTTTTGTAGCTTACTGACTTAATCTGACTGCCATCTACATTAAAGTATGCATCGGTGCCTATTATGCCCGCATCAGGCACTGTCAGTGTCAGCCTCTGCGGATTAGTTTGCCTTGACACGCTATATCCTTTATACTTGCCAAGTGTAAGGGAAAGCCCTTCACCTGATTCATCCCTGAAAAACTTGATGCCCTTTTGATTGCTGAACATTATGGCCTTTTTAGCATTGAGCTCTTCCTGGGGCAGCTTTTTAGCCACATAAACATTCAGGCCGCTATCACTATTCTCTATTGAGTAATCGTAGCCTTCCTTTACATCGAGAACAACCCTGGCAGTCGTGTGTGTGAACTGAGCATACCTTACCCGTTCAACCAGCTTACCTTCCGCCTGTATTGTTCTCTCCTTTCCAGAAAGCTCGGTGCTATCCAAATCAATAACAATTCTTAACGGATCTGCTAACTCAAAGCTACGATAACCCTTAAAGCCACTAATCGCCAGCTCAACTACCTCATAATCCTCATACTCAGAGTAGTTAACCTGCGTAAGCACTCCCATATTCGCCTTTGCAATATTTACTTCTTCGGCAAATGAAATTATACTACCAATAGGCAAGATAGAATAAACTAGAATAAAAATAAGAATTGTGTGAAAGTACCTTTTCATTATGACACCCCGTCGAATTCATCTTAAGTAGAATTTGTAAATATGCAATTGAGATTTATGCCTTGTAATTAGAGCATAGCATAAAATTCGACATAGATGGGGATAGTACCATGACCTTAATTTTTTGTTAACTATATTGTAATATTCTCGTGAAGACACAATTTTCCACGCAGATAGGTAGTAGTCACGATATGAAAATAGGCCTATAAAGTGAGTCCAATGGGTTTTGAATAAACTTAGGGATTTCTCAGTGAAATAATACATCCGCAGTACTTCTGACGGTAGAGTCCCATTTCTTTTGCTTCCCGCTGTCCCTCTCTAAAGCCGGGGCGAAAATCCTTGTAGTAGAAGCCGATACCATATTCCGAGGCAAATCCTTCGCCCAGCTCCTTAATCAAATCGTGCTTTTGATAGGGACTCACAAGAAGGGATGTGGTAAAGGCCTCAAAGCCTCCAGAGGCTGCAAGCTCGGCGGCTCTCTTCAGCCTGACACTATAGCACATAATGCATCTATCATCAGCCGGACCTTCGAAATTCTCCCAGTCCGATTGCCTAAAATCGTCATAAATCTTTACATCCAGACTTTTTAAGGCCGCAAACTCCTCCACTGTCTTTTTCCGTCTTTCGAACTCCTCTATCGGATGAATATTGGGATTAAAATAAAGGCCTGTCGGTTCAATTCCTTCCTGTCTCAGCACCGAAAGCGGGTATGTTGTGCATGGCGCACAGCACATATGCATCAAAAGCTTCATTCGAGATTCATTTCCTCCTGCTCATAGAAATCCTTATTAATTCTAACCCCCATATGTTCATAGGCAAGCTTAGTAGCTATCCTTCCCCTGGGTGTTTTATTTATAAAGCCAAGCTGTAAAAGGTATGGCTCATAAACATCCTCTATTGTATCAGCTTCTTCCCCGATACATGCTGCAAGCGTATCCAGCCCAACGGGTCCGCCCTCAAACTTCTCGATGATACTGCTGAGCATATTCCTGTCTGTGATATCGAGCCCTATTTCATCGACCTCCAGAGCAGTCAGAGCCATGGCAGCGACCTGCTCATCAATAACTCCCGAAGCCTTTACCTGCGCAAAATCACGGACCCTCTTTAGCAGCCTGTTAGCAATTCTTGGAGTGCCTCTTGATCTTCGGGCAATCTCTCTGGCGCCTCTTTCATCTATCGCTATATTCAATATTCCCGCAGAACGCTTTACTATCACCGTCAATTCCTCAGTGGTGTACATTTCCAATCGGTTGATGACACCAAATCTGTCCCGCAGAGGGGCGGTCAACAATCCTGCTCTTGTAGTTGCTCCAACAAGCGTAAACTTTGGCAAATCCAATCTAATCGAACGGGCACTCGGACCCTTGCCGATAATGATGTCCAGCGCGTAATCCTCCATCGCCGGGTAGAGTATTTCTTCAACGGTTCTGTTGAGCCTGTGAATCTCATCAATAAAGAGAACATCATAGTCGCCAAGATTCGTTAATATGGCAGCAAGGTCACCGGCTCTCTCAATAGCCGGTCCTGATGTAACACGAAGATTTACGCCCAGCTCCGAGGCAATAATTCCCGCAAGAGTGGTCTTGCCAAGCCCGGGTGGCCCGTATAGCAATACATGATCCAGTGCCTCCTTACGCTGCCTGGCAGCTTCTATAAAAACAATCAGATTTTCCTTGGCCTTGCTCTGCCCTATATATTCACTGAATTTCTTTGGCCGCAGACTGGTTTCATCTATATCCTCACTGACTATACTCGTTTCAATCAGCCTTTCATCATCCATCTGTGCTTCCCCCTAATGTTTATAAACTAAGTCCCTTCAAGGAATTTTTAATTATTGTTTCCAAATCCAGCTCATCAGAGTAGACCGAAGCCACGGCCTTGCTTGCCTCCATAGGCGAGTAACCCAGCACTACCAGAGCGCTGATAGCTTCCGAAAGCCTCGAGCCCTCCTTGGGAACTATAGACTTGTCTCCCAGGGCTCCAGATGCCATATCTAATTGCTCCTTGCTTATCTTATCCTTCAATTCTAGGATAACCCTTTTTGCCAGCTTGGGCCCGATTCCCTGAGCCCCGGTCAGGGTTTTTACATCCTCTGTGATAACAGCAAGGCCGAACTGAGAGGGTGATACTGCCGAGAGAATGGCCAGGGCCGCCTTCGGTCCTATGCCGGATACTGTTAGCAGCAGCTCGAACATTGCCAGCTCTTCCTTCGTTGCGAACCCGAACAGAGTCATAGCATCCTCTCTGACATTCAGGTAGGTATAAACCTTGAAATCCTGGTTTTGCACTGCAGCCTCCAGAGTCGATAAGGGGGCAAATACCTTATAACCTATTCCTCCTGCCTCGATAACAATATAATCCTTGCCTCTTGAATCAATTCTTCCCTTAATATATGCGTACATAAGTCCCCCTGAACAAGATATTAGTAAAATCTCGGCTTTGCCTATTAAATACTATTAAAAACCCAGCCTCGCCATCTTGGCAGAGTGTCCATGGCACACTGCCACAGCCAGCGCATCCGCCACGTCATCAGGCTTAGGTACCTGAGACAAATTGAGAATCGCCTTCACCATCTGCTGTACCTGGGCCTTCTCAGCCCTGCCATAGCCCACGACCGCCTGCTTAACCTGCAAAGGTGTATATTCGAAAACCTCTGCACCCGATCTTGCGGCTGCAGTAAGTACAACTCCTCTTCCATGGGCAGCTGCTATGGCCGTCTTGATATTCTTGTTAAAGAACAGCTCCTCCACGGATATGGCATCCGGCTTGAACCTTTCAATAATCAAAGATATCTCATCATCCAGCTTGAGGAGCCTCTGGGCAAAGGGCGTTCCGACCAACGTTTGAACCGCACCGTATTCAAGAGGCGAAAATTTGTTCTGTTCATATTTTACTATACCGTAGCCCGTGATTGCAAATCCCGGGTCAATTCCCATGATAATCATTTATATGCACTCCTATTAAGGACTTAATAAGGTACTATCCTCACTATTTATCCATAGATTTCACTAAAGCGAAAGATTGCATCGGTGTATATTTATAATTCCTATTGCATAATTATGCACTGAGTTGTATAATCAACATTAATCGAAATATTACTTGTTAACATTCTAACATAGTTGCGGAGGAATTCATATGAGCAGCAAAGAAAAAGTAATGCTTGCATATTCAGGCGGTTTGGACACATCAATTATTATTCCCTGGCTGAAGGAGAACTACGATTACGAGGTAATCGCAATGGCCGGTGATGTAGGTCAGGGTGAAGAGCTTGATTCTCTAAATGAAAAGGCTATTAAAACTGGCGCCAGTAAGCTATATATTGAGGATCTGAGAGAGGAATTTGTAACTGACTTTATTTACCCTACCATCAAGGCGAATGCTATTTATGAAGGGAAGTACCTTCTGGGGACAGCCTTTGCAAGGCCGCTTATCGCCAAGAGGATGGTTGAGATTGCATTGAAGGAAGGGGCAACGGCTATATGCCATGGTGCTACCGGGAAGGGCAATGACCAGGTGCGTTTTGAACTTACCGTAAAAGCATTGGCTCCCCAGCTCAAGATAATTGCCCCCTGGAGGATCTGGGATATCAAGTCCAGAGAGGAAGAAATTGACTATGCCGAAGCCAGAAACATTCCTGTTCCGGTAACAAAGAAGGACAATTACAGCATGGACAAGAATCTTTGGCATCTAAGCCATGAGGGTCAGGATCTGGAGGATCCATGGAATGAGCCCCAGTATGACAAAATGCTAAAGCTGATGGTCCCTCCCGAAAAGGCTCCTGACAAGCCGACCTATGTTGAAATTTACTTTGAGAATGGTATACCAAAAAAAGTAAATGGTGTTGAATACTCACCTGTGGAGCTTATCGAGTCTCTAAATAAGCTCGGGGGAGCAAATGGAGTAGGAATTACTGATATGGTCGAGAACAGGCTTGTGGGCATGAAATCCAGAGGGGTCTATGAAACTCCCGGTGGCACAATACTCTATGCTGCACACAGGGAATTAGAGCTGCTATGCCTTGACAGGGATACACTGCATTATAAGGATCTTGTCGCTCAACGTTTTGCTGAGCTTGTATATTTCGGTCAGTGGTACACGCCGCTGAGAGAAGCGATTAGCGCATTCGTGGATAGCACCCAGCAGACCGTTACCGGCACAGTCCGCATGAAGCTATACAAGGGCAATTGCATGCCTGCCGGAGCAAAGTCCCCCTATTCACTATACAGCGAAGAGCTTTCTACCTTCGAAAAGGATGAAGTCTACAACCAGAAGGATGCGGATGGCTTCATCAATTTGTTCGGACTGCCAATGAAGGTCAGAGCCCTGATGATGGAAGGTCAGAGGAAATAAGTGTGATTATGAAGGACCTTGGGCAACAGTGTCAAGGAATTAATAAATTGCTCGCGGCGCGATACACACAAAACGCGTAAGGAAGGCGCTAAGGCGCCCGCGGTTTGGCGTACAATTCGCGCAAGCGCTCATTGAATTAGAAGGCTTGTGGGAAATGGCTCACGGCAAATGATGGAGGTGCTCGTTAATGAAGCTCTGGGGAGGCAGGTTTACTGCCGGTACCGATAAATCGGTGGATGATTTCAACTCGTCGATTCGGTTTGATCAAAGACTATATAAGCAGGATATCGAGGGTAGCATCGCCCATGCCGAAATGCTTGGCAGGTGCGGCATCATACCTGAGGAGGATGCAGCACTTATATGCAAAACCCTGCTTGAAATACTGGATGACGTAGAAAAGGGCTCAATTGAGTTCGAAGTGGACGCAGAAGACATACATATGAATATTGAGAAAATACTCATATCCCGAATCGGTGATGCAGGCAAAAAGCTCCACACCGGCAGAAGCCGAAACGACCAGGTGGCGCTGGATCTTCGTATGTATCTGAAGGTGGAAATAGGCGAAATGAAGGGCATGCTGATTGATCTGCAAAAAAAGCTCCTGCATATCTCCGAAGAGCATCTGGAAACAATTATGCCGGGCTATACACATCTTCAAAGAGCCCAGCCAATTACACTGGCTCATCACATGATGGCCTATTTTCAAATGTTTCGAAGAGATATTGGCAGGTTGGAGGATTGCTACAAGCGCATGGATGTAATGCCCTTGGGCTCCGGTGCCCTTGCCGGCACAAGCTACCCTCTTGACAGACAGTATGTGGCTGACAGGCTTGGCTTCTCGGCTATTACGGAAAACAGCCTCGATGGAGTCAGTGACAGGGATTTCGCTATTGAGCTTGCCTCCTGCATCTCTATTATCATGATGCATCTGAGCCGCTTTTGTGAAGAGCTGGTACTCTGGTCGTCTACAGAGTTTTCTTTCATAGAAATGGACGATGCATTTAGTACCGGAAGCAGCATTATGCCCCAAAAGAAAAATCCGGATGTGGCTGAGCTGGTCAGGGGTAAGACAGGTCGAGCTTATGGTTCGCTGGTAACATTGCTGACTATGATGAAATCCTTACCGTTGACATATAACAAGGATATGCAGGAAGACAAGGAGGCCATTTTTGACACAGTGGATACCGTTAAAATGTGCCTTCCAGTGTTTACAAAAATGCTCGCCTCGGCCAAGATTAACAGGAGCAAGATGTATAAGGCGGCTCAGGGCGGTTTTACCAACGCCACGGATATGGCTGATTATCTCGTGAAAAAGGGTATTCCTTTTCGCAGCTCCCATGAGATAATCGGAAAAATGGTTCTGTACTGTATAAATCAGGATAAAGCAATAGCAGAGCTGTCAATGGAGGAATTCAATCAATTCTCAGATAAAATAGAAGATGATGTGTATTCGCAAATAAGTCTTGAAAAGTGCGTTTCGAGCCGAAATCTACCGGGTGGTCCGGCAGCCGAGAGTGTGAAGCGTTCCATAGAGAAGGGATATAAGTTTCTGGAAAACTACGAATGAATGACACAGGGGGACGTTTTTGGTCTGTCATGCACCAAAACGTCCCCCTGTGTCGCATATGGCTGTAAACGTGAATCTCGGGGGCATCGAGCCCCTCTCGATTCCAGCCGGATATGCTTCGCATATGGCTGTAAACGTGAATCTCGGGGGCATCGAGCCCCCTCGATTCCAGCCGGATATGCTTCGCATATGGCTGTAAATAAAAAAACCCGGTATCACCGGGCTCATGCATCTGGTTTTACTTGCGTTTGACCTTCTTATCGTAGGCCTTACCCAGACTATACCACGAGTCCCGTAATCTAAATCTCAGTTCTTCATCAAATGTACGTTCAATAACATCATTAAGCTTGTATCTCATCTGATAGTATTCTGGCAGATCGAATTCTTCTTTTTGAAGAAGTTCCTCCATCTCATCAACCCAGCCTAAAATGTTGTCCTTCCCAATAAACTCATCCTCCGGAAGCTTCTTTTTCAGATGTGCTACAACCAGTTTAACCGCCCTGCGCTTTACATCATTATCTGTTTGCACCTTTTTCACCGGTTTCTTCTTTGGTACCTTTTCTTGCACAACCTTTTCACCTTTCTTATCAGGCATCTTATCACTCCCCTATTGCAATAATGGATTGTATCATCATGAATCTTTAAAATAGTAATGGCGTTAAGCATCAGCTGACATAGCAATTATATAATAATATGGTTATAATTGCAAACCATTATACTAGGAACCTTTCAGGTTCTTGTAATAGTACCTGCTACCCATACTATTGACAGGTAACTATGTTCTATGACCTTTCAATCGATACCTTGCTGCCATCGCCTTGTAGGGCAGGCGGCTCAACTATCAGACGCCGACTTATCCTACCCCTCAATTCGGGTACGTGGCTGATAAGGCCAATCACTCTCTCCTTTCTGCTCAATCGCTCAAGAGAATCGATAACGGCATCCAACAAATCGTAGTCAAGTGTTCCAAAGCCTTCATCAAGGAAGAAAAACTCCAGAGGGCTCTGCCCCTTCAGCTGAATTTGCTCCGACAAGGCTAATGCCAAAGACAGCGACGTTAAAAATGTTTCTCCGCCTGACAGTGAAGTAACCATCCTGTGGGCACCACCGTTAGCCTGATCTCTGATAATAAATCCACCCTGTGCATCCAACTCCAGGACGTATCTATGGTTTGTCATCTCTCCGAGTATCACAGAGGCCTTAGCCGCTACATACCGCAGCCGCTCCTCAGCAATGTAATCGATAAAGCTGTTATCCTTCCTGTGCTCAGCCTTCAATAGCTTCTGAATCTGCTCAAAAAAGCCTTGCTTGTGGCTCAGTTCGTAGTAGACCTTGCTCAGCTCGAGCCACTTATCATGCTTTTTGTTAAGGTTAATGAAGTAGTTCCTAGCTACCTCACTGCTAGAAACGCACTCCTGCCTGTGTTCTAGCAGCTCGGAGTAAGTCTTTTCTATCTCAACCCACTCTTGCTCAGTTATGCTGCGGCAGTTAAGCTTCTTCTCCACCAATGACTTCTGCGCTCGTATGTTAATCAACATGCTATCATACTTCTCTATGCTTTCCCTAATGGCCTTTTGCTGCTCCCTGGAGACAACTGAGGCTTCAACTTCTGCCCCATCAGCAAAGCCTTTGTCCACGAGAGCAGAATTTAATTTATTCTCGTCCTTTTTCATGCTTTCTGAATAAATGCTGACCTGATTCTCCAAGAGAGATTTTCTGGAAGACAGCTCGTTACTCTGCTTTTCAAGCGCATCTGCTTTTTGCCTGCATTCATTCTCATGGTTGGAATAGCTTTCAAGCGTCTGATCGATTTTGTGAATCTCTTCCTCCGCATCCGCTTCCCCAACCACTTCCCTGAGCTTTGCTACCCTGCTCTGCTTCTGAGCATCAATACTATTTATATCAGCCTCGAGCTTAATGTGGTCTGCATTTAGCACCTGTAGCTCTCCGCTTAGCTTGTCAACTAGAAGCCTCTTGCTATCACCTATCTGACGCATTTTTTCGATTTGCTTTTGCTGCTTCAACAGCTCCCTATCATTTTCAACTATTCTCTTCAATTCAGCGTTGGCGCCGTCGATATTATTCTTCTCCAGAAAAAGCGAATACTCACTTTGGGCAGATTCTAACATATCCCGAGCAAGGTCAATGGATTTGCGCGTCTGTTCAATGCCCTCCTGATTAACCTTCAACTCGGTTACAATGCCCTTTTCGCTTAATCTCTTATCGGCAATCGCATCATTAATCGTCCCTAGCCCCTCTTTATACTCCGCCTGCTTCGCTTCCCAGGCATCAATAGCCTCCAGCTTATCGCCAAAGGATTTTTTGTCCTTCTCAATCTCCCCTCTAATCTGCTCCGGTTCCAGTGAGCTTAGATTTTCAGGAAGCTTCTGCCTTTGTGTTTCATAAGCCTTAGTCTTATTATCAAGCTCAGTCCTTGTCTGAACGACCTGTTCTTTCAATAGTTTTAGCTGCTCCCCAGCAACTAGAGCGCTATTGTGAGCCTCCTTAAGTGCAATTTGTGCAACAGAAAGCTTCCCTCTAGCCTCTCCGGCTTCTTTCTCAAGCTGGGCTATGTCCTGTCCCTCAGCGCAAACAGCAGGCAGGGGATGATTCTCGGATCCACATACCGGGCATGGTTCACCTTCCCTCAGCCTTTGAGACAGCATCGCAGCTGTACTTGTGTCCATTTTGTCAACAGCCTTCTTAAGCACCATCTCACAACGCTCATATTCAATGGCAGCAAGCTCCGCTGCCTCTGTTAAGGCTTGCGCCTTTTTCTCAAGCGTGACCAAATTCGCCTGCTCCTGCTCCAGCTTTATCCTCTGTTGTTTCATCTCAAGGTGTGTCAACTCTAATATCTGGCACAAGGCCTCAACACGGTGGAGGCTATCAATACTCTTCATGATCGATTTCTTCTCTGCCGGCTTAGCCTCGTCGGCCAACCGTCTTTCAGCTTCCAGAGTGTCATATTCCTTTTTGGAAGCTTCTATCTCATTTCTGACTGAAGTGAGCTTCTGTTCCAAACCGCTGGCAGTGCATTCAAGTAGCGTCTGTTTTCTCTCAAGCTCCTTCACATTAGCCTTCAGAGATAACACTTCATTTTCCAGCTTCGCAGCCTCCTGCAGCTCTTGCCTGTATTCAGGGTCTGTCCTTAGCTTTTCAGCTTCATTATCAAGTGTTTGCAGATCGCAGGCAAGCTGTGCGGTCTTCTCTGCTTCATCTTTTATCAATGCCTGCTTTGCAGCAATTTCCGACTTGAGCTTGGCAGCACTAGTGCACAACTTGCTAATTTGGGCTGAGAAGTCCTCAATCTCCCTATTAATATCCAGGGCATCTACGAGCCTCGCTCTTTGCCCGAGTAGCTTCGGTTGCTGTGTGGCTATTTCTTTCTTTATGGCTTCCTTTGCAGCTTTAGCCTCATCCAGGCTGGAAACAACACCGGGGAATATAGCCAGGACCTCTTCAAGCTGTCCTTGAATTTGCTGTACCTTTTCTTTGAGCTCTTTATTCTTCAGTATCATCTCCAAAAGCCCGTCGGCCTTTATTGCCTTATCCAGTCGAATCCTCATCTGGTCCATTTCAGTGGCCACAGCCACATGCTTTTCTTCTCTTCGGACGAAATCCAGCAATTCCTCCGTGAGATTCCAAACCTCCTTTGCTTCATTGTATATGCCCTCTTGCACCTTTAACTTTTTTTCAACTCTTTTCCTCTCAGCGGCGGCATTTTCCATTGCCTTTTCCGCTTCTGAAAGAGATTCGTCCGAAGCATCCGCATAACCCTTCAACTCGCCTGATAGCATATCCAATTGACTTCTCATCCTTGATATTTTGCGTCCAAGCTTATCTGTAAGCTGCTTGCCATACTCTTCAAGATAGAATATCCTCTCCAACATGCCCCGCCGCTCAGAATTATTAAGAAGCAAAAACTCTTGAAAGCTGTTCTGCGGAAGCACTACAGCCCTTGTAAAATCATCATTGCTCAGTCCAAGTAAATCCTTTATATAATTACTGACCTCCATAGCCTTATCGCATAACGGAATATCACCTTCATCAGTCACCTGAATCAGCCGCACAACTTTAGGCTCACAGGCGTTAGGCGAATTCTTCTTCCGTCGGTAGGTGCGCTCTGCCCTGTAAGTCTTTCTTCGCCCATCTCTGGTCAGTTCAAATGTGAAGGCCACTGAAGCCGTATCACGATTTGAATTAATAATTCCCTGTGTTCCGCCTTCCGCACGCTTTATCCTGCCATACAATGCAAAGGTGATGGCGTCGAGTATTGTCGACTTACCGCTTCCAGTGGGTCCAAATATTCCAAACAGACCCGTTTGTCCCAAAGACTCAAAATCGATTTTCTGTAAATCTGTAAAGCTCTGCAACCCTTCTATCTCAAGAAGCTTCGGTCTCACTCTCATCGCCTCCCTCTTCAATGAATTCCGCATAGCCTTCGCCGCTTGAATCAGCATCGGCATCGATTTCCATGTTATCATCTGCGTTGGTATCATAGCTTGTGCTTACGCCTGTGCGTGTATCATTGTATTTGTATGCAGATGCATTATCACCTATCTGTGTGCCTGTGCCTGTGTGTGTGCCTGTGTCTGTGTCTGTGCGTGTGCCTGTGTCTGTGTCCGCGTCTTCGTACACATCTTCGTCCATTTCGTACACATCTGCGTCCATGTCGTCATTTACTACCTCCAAGAATACTTCCATTAGTTCATCAGGTATCTGCGTACCCATCCTGTACTTGTAGTAGTCAGAGAATAATTCATCTATCCTGCGCCCTTCCCGGTTTATGGGATTGATAATCTCAGCTGCGTCTGTCTTCAGCCTGGGCCGAATATTAATAATTCCGCTGTGCAAGGTCCTTAGCATTTTTTGCTCTTCAGAGGTAAACACCCTATCAGTCATGATTTCCAGGTCGACCCAGGCATTAGAATCCCTTCCCTCTTCACACCACTTGATTGCCTGCCCAATACCTTCATTGGCATACCACTTCCTCAATGGCTTCCCACAGTCTATATATATGGGCTTCACATTAGCTTTCTCACCCGGCATAGCATCCACAAGAAAAATTGCCTTGCTGTAATCAGCCTCTGAAAAGCTGTAAGCCAATGGGGAGCCTGCATAAAAAACAGGACAGGGCGCATTTCGTATCTCCTGTGGTCGGTGCAAATGCCCCATTGCGGCATAATGCGTTTTCTCAGGCATAATATCAGGGCTCACCGTCATAGCTCCACCAACTTGTAGTGTTCTTTCCGAATCCGATGTGCTGCCTCCGAGCATAAACATATGAGCAACAATCAGGTTGACCGTATCCTCCCTGAACTTATCTGAGAGGGTAGAAAAAATGCTGCCAATCCTGTCTGAATAAGCCTTCTGCAAAGCATTCTCATCAGCCTGTGCGCTTAATAACTCCTCTAACCTTGATTCAGATGGATAAGGCATCGTTATTATAACAGCGTTATGGTCACATCCTGGGATATGAAGCTCAAGCCACCCGGGCCCCGAATCCACAGCATGGATACTCTCACCTGCATTGTCGTTATTTGCATTGGCTGGGGAGGAGT
>JAAYBT010000118.1 GCA_012730015.1 Clostridiaceae bacterium | reverse complement strand
TCAAAATGATAGATTTGAAGGTATACCAATAAATGCATATAAGATCGAAGGCTCGGTATATAAAGGTACTGAGTTCTATGATTTCATTGATAAAATGAAGACTGCTATAAATGATGAGTGCAACAAAGCTTTTAGTGGTATAGAGACTAGTTGAGGGCAAGCCATCCGTGGCTTGCTCCGAGTCATGGGCCGTCCGACATCAGCTAACAAAGCAGTCGGCGCAAGGGTGCCTGGGGAAAGACATCTGACCTTATACCATTAACAGAAGTAGCCCGAGCAGGCACCACAACGAATCGCTCCTTTGTATGTTGTAAAGGTAATTCGTGCTAGCGCACTCAACATACTAGGTGGCAAGCACCGCCAGGGAGAAGGGTTAGCGCGGGTCACTGCTCATCGGCTTCGCGACTGCGAGACGTTAGCAGAAAGACAGTGCAAAAACCATGCCGTCCGGGCACGGGAATACTAGGGAAGGCTCTGGGTAAGGAATAATGATTGAGCTACATAATGAAGATTTTTATTTAGTCAAAGATTTAATTGAACGAAAAAATAAGTTTAGGCCAGAAGCTATTGCGGTTGTTGATGGTAATAATCCTGGATGGATTTTTGTTGATAGTAAGGATAATCCGATAACAGCCTTAATTTGGTGCAAAGGAATGGAAGGCTTTCATTTAATAGGAGATTGTGAAAATAATACATTTATCAGTGGATTAAATTCTTTTATAGATGGATATTTGGTTCAAAGGCTCAAGGATGTTGGCTTCAATGATTTTGAGGTAAGTGGTGACCCTGGATGGGAACAGACAATTGAAGATGTTTTCTCGTCTAGAGGTCTTTGTGTTGGAAAACAAATTGTCTATACATTCAAAAAGTCAGATTTCAACATTAATCAAGTTAGTCATGTTCCACAAGGTTTCTATCTTCAGTCAATAAGTAATGTTTTGGAAAAATCAAAAGAGTATGAAAATATTGAGTTTTTATTAAATATCATTGAAAGTTTTTGGGGGACAAAGACTAATTTTTTATCTAAAGGTGTTGGGTACTGTATTACTACAGATAAATGGATTGTGAGTACTGCGTACACAGGATTTATTGCAGGTTCAACATATACAATAGGTATTGAAACAGTAAAGGATTATCGACGCAGGGGTTTTGCCGAATTAGTAGCACAAGAGGTAAAAAAAGCACATATGAATCTTGGAGCTAATTCATATTGGGACTGTATGAAAGATAATGTAGCATCTTATAACTTAGCTGAAAAACTGGGATTTATTAAAGAATATGAGTATAATGTGTATTGGTTTAGCTTAAACTCAAAGAATTAATGGGACTGACGTCCTGTCAATCTCTGGCTTCGAGGGGCGCGCAACTTTACATAACAACGCATTTGCATAAAGGGCAAAGCATGTAGCATGGCGTTGTGAGCAGGGCATGATGTCATTCCTGCTCACACCCGCCCGCTAACCGAGTCGGTCGCCGCATTAGCCCGCCCGGAGGGCACCCGGGCATAAGCGCCTTCCTGTAAGCAGGCAGGCGTCGCAAATGCAAACCGTTATATGAAATGCATTCCACCGACGTCGCCCGGACTCCGTCGTCGGGCGAAAAAGGTGCTCTGCGTATTGGTATGATATTGTGCAGTATGGATAATTTATTTAAGCAGACTGAAACTGTAGCACTCAAAATTTATATTAGCTCGGGGTGAAGAATAATGACCGAATTTGGTAAAGTAAAGCTTGAAACTGTAAAATTTATGCGTGGGAAATATCGACTTGATGAAGTAGCTGGCAAGTATTACGATATTGATTGCTTGAAGTTTCGTCAAGGAAAAAAACCATTCTTTCTATTAATATACACGAGAAGCACTATGATTTTCAGCTTATTCTCGGTAAAAAAGAACGAGAAAAATTTGATGCACAGCGTAATGAATTCTCCAAAGAAATACAAGAACTTTATGACAGAGAACGCACTCTTCATGATGGGAAATGGCTCTTGATACGAGTGGATAACCTTAAAACCTTAGAGGAAGTAAAAAAACTCGTCTTAATCAAGAAAAACCCTAATCGAAAACCGTTCCCAAAAGAAAATGCAGTGTATGGGAAATGCGGACACCGATGCGATTTGTGTGTTCATTATACAGGACTTGCTGAAGATTTCAGAGAAATGTTAATTCCACATCTAACTGCGGTGTATGGGAATCCCGATTGGAATATGCGTTGCACTGGATGTAATACATCTGGCTGTCATTGTTATTGCGATGGTAATGAGTTGTGCGAGCCATTGAAATGTCTCCAAACTAAAGAATATAAAACCTGTATAGAATGTGCTGTTTATCCATGTCAAAACGCAACTGTTGGCTACAGACAATTAGAGCCAAGAAGTATTTCAGCCGATGATATAACATGGGCAGTTTTACCTTATGTACCATTTCAATATGAATAGTCAAACCAAAGCAAATAAGCATTTTCTGTACCGAGATTGATGCGTAATGTTTATATATGTTGAAAGAAGAAAAAAGAATAAAAAAGAATAAATAAGGAAATCCGGCTTTGACTCCGCCGAGCGGCTGGAGGATGGGCAACACTACGCATAACAAAGCAGTCGGCGCAAGGGTGCCAGGGAGAATGACATCCAATCTTATACCATTGGCAGCAGGAGCGCGAGCAGGCACCACACCGATTCGCTCCTTTGTATGTTGTAAAGGTAATTCGTGCTAGCGCACTCAACATACTAGGTGGCAAGCACCGCCAAGGAGAAGGGTTTCGAGGGTCCAGCTCATCGGCGTCGCGACTGCGAGACGTTAGGCGAAATACCATCCACCGACGTCGCCCTGTCTCCGACCACGGGCGAAAATATGCACTCTACGTGTATTATTTCTTGAAAATGAAGCGCAATAATGGTACAATATATTGTACATAATATTGTACGTACGTGAAAGGAGATATTTGATATGTTGGCTGTAAATTATTCAACAATAAGAAATAAATTGAAGGAATATTGTGATCGCGTTACTGATGATCGTGAAACAGTAATTGTTACCCGTAAAGATGAAAAGAATGTAGTAATAATAAGCCTAGAGGAATACAACTCAATGATAAAAGCAGTGAGGAATGCAGAATACCTTGCAATGATTGACAGATCAATGGAACAGCTTGCATCTGGAAAGGGAACTGTTCATGAACTGATTGAGGTTAGTGATGAATAAAATATGGTCGGATAGATCCTGGGATGATTATTTATCGTGGCAAACTCAAGATAAAAAGATACTCAAACGTATTAATGATCTTGTGAAAGATATTGAAAGAAATGGCTTATCAAAAGGTATTGGGAAACCTGAACCACTAAAGTATCGAAAGGCTTGGAGCAGACGGATTAACGAAGAACATAGGTTGGTGTACGTTTTTGATGATAAAAACAATTTGATGATTATTTCGTGTAAAGGACATTATGAGGATTGATTTAGTTATAAGGAATTCCAGCCTTGGCCTTGCCGTGCGGCTGGAAGGTGGATGGTACTGCGCATAACAAAGCAGTCGGCGCAAGGGTGTGCATGGTCTGAGTCCCGGATTTGGTTCCTGAAATAATTGTCCCTACAGCACACCACATTCCTTCACCGGGTGCAAGCACCGCCAGGGACTCCGCTGGTCCGGTTCGTCGGCGTCGTAAAACCGGGACGTTCTCTGAAATGGAGGGCAAAAGGACGCGCCATCCGTGGCCCGATATGCATGGGTTCTATCTATGTAAGGTTGCTATGCACGATTGCTGTATAAGGCGGAATATTGATTATATATTTTTCGGAGGGGATTATGATGATTGTTACACCTACATTGCATTTTCAAGGAAGATGCGAAGAAGCGATTTGCTTTTATCAAAAAGCTTTTGATTTGAAAATCAGTCATATATTGCATTATAGTGATGCAGACAAACATGATTGGAATATTGAATTATCAGAGGAACAAAAGAAATTCGTATATCATTCAGAGGGATATATTGGAGGACAGAGGTTTATGCTTGCTGATGAAATGGAACAAGAATATTCTAAAGCTACTTCCATATTTTTGACTATTACATTTGATACAGCAGAAGAGGTTAAGCAAGCATATAGAATTTTATCAGAAGAAGGTACGATAATCTATCCTTTGCGTAGTACGACATACAGTTCCTGTGTAGGTAGTTTGATAGACAAATTTGGTTTTAGATGGGGACTTATGACAGAACAGACAGATAGGTAACCTTCGCTTTATTATAAGAGTACATATACAGTGATAGTATTGTGGTCGTAATCTTTATAAATGATGTAGTAAGTGGTTTTTCAAAGTTATTTAAGGGCGCCGCCGTCCATGGCGGCTAGGCTTTGCAGAGCCCTTCACATCAGAGAACAATATTTTCACGCTTCGGGCGTGCTCACGGGTCATGTCTGCCACACCGTCTCACCGGGAGCGGAGCTCCGCTAAGGAGAAGGGCTCTGAGGTCCGGTTCAAGGATGTCGTGAGTGCGAACACGTTCTGCGAAATGTAGTCCATCGACGTCGCCCGGGCTTCCGGCCGTCGGGCGAATAACAAGCGCTCTGTAAAAAGGATGCGCCACGTATAAAGTAAATATTATATAAAGAGGAATTTGTAAAGGAGATTGAATAATGACTATATCATTAAATCCGATTGGTTACGTGAGTAACGAAATAGAAAATAGAAAGGACACTACTTGGGGTGAGGATGTATCAAAAATCATATTAGAAGAAGAATACTCAGGTGGCCTAAAAGGTTTAGATGATTTTTCTCATGCAATTATTATTTATTATTTAGATAAAGCACATTTTGAAAGAGATAAACATATACAGCGCAAGCCGCAAAACAGAGAAGATATGCCTTTAGTAGGCATCTTTTCTCAAAGAGGGAAGGATAGGCCAAATCAAATTGGAATAACAGCAGTTCAAATCATGTCGTTAAAAAATGATACACTGATTGTAAAGGGGCTGGATGCAATTAACTCAACTCCAATAATAGATATCAAACCTTACTATCCAATGTATGATTATAAGGAAAATGCTACTGTGCCGGAATGGGTGTACAGATTAATGGAGCATTATTTCTAATTGAATTTCAATTTGGTGCGGTGAAAATATCAACGAATATTATATAAATTAATATGAACAGAAAAGGGGCTCCAGCCTTGGCCTTGCCGTGCGGCCGGAGGGTGGGCGGTACTTTACATAACAAAGCAGTCAGCGCAAGGGTGCCAGGGGAAAGTCACCCAGCCTTATACCATCGACAGCAGGAGCGCGAGCAGGCACCACATTCCTTCACCGGGCGGCAAGCGCCGCCAAGGAAGGGGGGCTCCGCTAGTCCAAAAGCGGCGTTGGTCTACTCATTTTCGCAATAGGAACCCCCATTTATTACGAAACGTTGCATGAAACGTCGGGGGCTTTTACCGAGATTTTACCGAGATCAGCATAACATTGCTTACCATAAGGTGGTATACAATTGGATGTTAATAAAGGTAAAAGGTAATAAAAAAGACTGTTTGGGACGAAATGGTACATTAGACTTAGAGAGGTCAAGGACATGATGCTGGAGCAGGCGCATCATTATAAGGAAAGGCTATTTGAGGCTATTATACGCCTCCGGCGGAATTTAGGTGCGTGCAAGCTTTTCGCTGGTGCGAAAATGCACATGCACAATTATACCATAATAAATTATGGTATAATAACCTCACACATGGGGTTATAGCACTTAAAAGTATTATTAAGGGGGGGTGATTTGTTGAAAGTAATTGGCATATCCGGTAGCCCGAGAAAAGGCGGTAATACCGAGATTTTAGTTAGGCTTGCTTTGGAGCCTTTTAAGGCTCAAGGGTGGGATGTAAAGGAATTCTTTCTAAGTGAAAAGATAATAAAGCCATGCATAGGATGTGAGAGCTGCACACAAACCAGAGAGTGTTCCATTAGGGATGATGACATGAGTTCTATTTGTGAGGAGTTCTCCTCTTGTGATGCACTTATTATTGGCTCTCCTACCTATTATAGAAATGTTAGTGCTCAGCTTAAGGCATTATTTGACAGGAGTTATGCGTTCGGCGACAAGAAGCCTTTAGAAGGAAAGGTCGGAGGGGCAATAGCGGTTGGTAGAGGTGAGGGCGGAGGCCAGAGCATAGTCCTGAATATAATACATAACTACTACCTTTCATCCGGAGCAATTTGCGTGCCGGGCGAATTAAATGGATTAACAGCAAGAGCAGATAAATGCGGCGATATACTGACTCAGGAAAGGCGGCTACGACAAGCAAATACGCTGGGAGTAAATATTCTAAAATATGCAAGCATGATAAAGCGAGCATGAGAAATATGAGATAGGTTGCGTACTGTCATGATCATACCGATCCGATACACTTTATGATAGCAGATGCAAGCGGATAGGTTGAAAGAAGGGGCTTACCATCAGGAGCAAGCATAAGCAACATCGGCATAGTCTGGCTGTTTTAGCGGCTATGTCGATTTTTTATACCTAAGGCTTTTCTAAACTGATAAAGGATGGTAGGATGAATATTAGGGCAAGCAGAAAAGCTGACAATGGTTTTAAACTCGCACAGAGTCGGCGAGTGGCGGGAAACTGAGGTATGAATTAGAGGAGAGGGAGAAGAATAATGGATAAGAGAATCAAACAGTATTTTTTATCACCAGCAGCGGGGAAAAGGCTAATTGCAAAATCTATTTTACACATTCCTTCAATAGTTGAAGCTCTGGAGAATAGAACCGTCGTGATTATTGCCGGCACAACAAATGGATATATTGTTGAAGAGATCTTCAAGCTGAAAAACCAAGATAACGATTTTTCCAAGAAAAGATTTTTCAGAGGCATATCATTGCCTCCAAAGCATGCCGTTAATAATGAGGGCAGGCTGAGCGACGAAAGTAAATTCCCCGGTGACGTTGTCATTGTTAAGGGGAAATGGGACAAGGGGAAAACGATATTTGATGTTGCCGACAGTCTTGAAAAGGGCGATATCATAATAAAAGGGGCTAACGCAATCAACTTGAAGAGTAAGCAGGCCGCAGTTCTGATTGGTCATCCAAAGGCAGGCACAATAAGTGCTGCGCTCCAGGCAGTCTTAGGCAGGAGGGTTGAACTCTATTTGCCAATTGGCTTGGAAAAAAGAATAGATGGAGACATAAATGAAATAGCTGTGAAGCTAAATTCCACGAGTGCAACTGGCTCAAGGTATCTGCCGGTGTGTGGGAACATAATAACTGAACTGGAGGCAATCAACATTATTACAGGTGCGCACGCTGAGCTTGTAGCCAGTGGCGGCGTTTGTGGGGCCGAGGGAAGCTGCTGGATAGCAGTTTGCGGAACCCAGGAACAGTTGAGTGAGGTAGATGCCCTAATTAAAGATGTGGCAGGCGAACCGAGTTTTGAATTATAGGAGAATATTTAGTTGCATACTTAATAAATGTTGGAGTATAATAAAGTTAGAAAGTTAAACTTTTATACTTAAGGGGTCTTATTATGATAGTAGATTTAAAGCAGAAATCACAGGTTACTATACCTAAGGAATTGGTTAATAAGCTCAATTTATCTGTGGGTGATAAGCTTGATGTAGTGGAAAAGGACGGAAAGCTAATTATAACACCAGTTATAGTTATTCCAAAGAGTCAAGCCTGGTATTATTCTAAAGAATGGCAAGAACAAGAGAAGAAAGTAGATCAACAGATTGCAGAGGGGAAAGTTCATGAAGCAAATTCAAAGGGCGAATTGTTTGATGAATTAGGTCTTGATAATGAAGATTAAATACTCTGAGAGCTTTAGAGATGCTGTTCAAAATCTCTCTCCGGAGGCTAAAAGGCAACTGAAGATAAAGCTTGAAATCATGATTGAGAATCCAAGACACCCTTCTTTGCGAAGTAAAAAGATTGAAGGTACTGACGATATATTTGAGGCCAGCATTAATATGGATATACGAATGACCTGGCAGTACATATCAGATGGGATTTTACTTAGGAGCCTTGGGGAACATGACCGGACGCTTAAGAATCCCTAGTTTTTTTCGCATCTATGGCACAACAACCGCGGAGGGCAAATGCCCTATGGAGATATAAATGGTAAAATCAGCAGGAATGCTATATAATTTATAGCGATGAGCTTTGCAGAGGGAGGTGCACGGATAAAGCATGTTTACTGTAAAACTGAGTGAACTGATTAAGGAATTTAGATTAGAGAAGCTTCGCATGGACGAATCCGACAATGATATTGTCATAACCACTTCCGATGTCAACAGGCCGGGGCTTCAGCTATCCGGATACATGGAGTATTTCGGCACGGACAGGATACAGATTATTGGCAAGGTGGAGACTACCTACCTAACAAGCTTATCGCCCCAGGATAGATATAAAAGGCTGGACGAGTATTTTAGAACGGGATTTCCCTGCCTGGTGCTTGCCAGAAATATTGAACCCTTCGAGGAAATGATTTCTGTATCAGAAAAATATGGGGTACCCCTATTAAGGACAGATGATATCACATCAAGATTCATGAGCGGATTGATTCGTTACCTGAATGTAATGCTTGCGCCGAGGATATCCGAGCACGGTGTGCTGGTCGAAGTATACGGTGAAGGCATTTTAATGCTGGGCGAGAGTGGAGTCGGGAAGAGTGAAACTGCTCTTGAGCTTGTAAAGAGAGGGCATAGATTGATTGCCGATGACATTGTCGAAATCAGAAGGGTTTCCGACAGTACCTTGCTTGCCGCAGCTCCTGAAAACATCAGGCACTTCATAGAAATCCGCGGCATTGGAATCGTTGATGTTAAGAATCTATACGGAATGGGCGCCGTCAAAATACAGGAGAATATAAACCTCGTTATCAAGCTGGAGCTTTGGGACAATAAAAAGACTTATGATAGACTGGGGCTTGATGATCAATTCACTGATATACTTGGCATATCTGTGCCTTCTCTGGTGATTCCGGTCAGGCCGGGAAGGAACCTGGCTATCATTGTTGAGGTTGCAGCCATGAACAACCGGCAGAAGAAGATGGGATACAATGCGGCAAAGGTGATTAGCGAGAGATTTATGAAATATGATTAAGCCGGAGATTACTCACATACTAATAAACAAGAGATGAGACTAAGGACGGAGGAGTAATACTTTGAATAAAGAGCTAAAAGAGGAGCTATTCAATCAGCTATCGGAGTACTGTAGCGTTTTGGTAGATGAGCCGATGTCAAAGCATACCTCATTTAAGATAGGCGGGCCCGCTGATATTTTTGTCAGACCGACAAATAGTGACAATCTCATGAAGGTTTTGAATATAAGTGCTCAAAGACAGTTGCCGGTAATGATTATGGGAAACGGCACGAATTTGATTGTGCGCGATAAGGGGATTAGGGGCCTTGTGATCCAGATAACCGACAACATGAGTGCATATGGGATAGAAGGAGAAGATATTGTGGCGGAGCCGGGAATATTGCTGTCACGACTCTCTAGAATTGCACTGGATCAGGAGCTTAGTGGGTTGGAGTTTGCTGAAGGCATTCCCGGTACTCTTGGCGGCGCCGTTACCATGAATGCGGGCGCCTATGATGGCGAGATGTCATTCATTGTAAGGCAAGTAGAATACCTTCGTTCCAATGGGCAAATATGCATGCTAAATAATGAGCAGCTCTGCTTCAGCAAGAGATCAAGCCTTGTACAAAGTGACTCAGGTGTTGTGCTAAGGACAAGGATTTCCCTCAAAAGGGGTGAGCGTGAGAATATAGCTGCGAAAATGAGCGAATTTCGAGCAAAACGTCGTGAGAAACAGCCGCTGGAATTGCCAAGCGCAGGTAGCATATTTAAAAGGCCGGAAGGATATTTTGCCGGAAAGCTGATACAGGACTGTGGTTTACGGGGCTATAGGATCGGCGGAGCGGAAGTATCCGGCCTGCACTGCGGGTTTATTGTAAATAAAGGCAACGCTACGGCTGAGGACGTGACGTCACTCATAAAATATGTGCAGGATAAGGTATTGGCTGATTTTGGAGTGCAGCTCAATCTGGAAGTGAAAATTGTTGGTGAAGAATAGCGAGGTAGCACTATGAGGCTTATTGTAATCACAGGAATATCGGGAGCGGGCAAGAGCTTGGTTGCTAAGCATTTGGAGGATGCAGGATATTTTTGCATTGACAATTTGCCACCGCTTCTAATACCCAAAATAGTTGAAATATGTTCGCAGAGCTACAGGAAAATGGACAAAATCGCAGTTGTTATTGATGTTCGCGGAGGCGAGCTTCTGAATGACCTCTTTCCTGCGCTCGATGAGCTAACTGATGATGGCTACACCTTTGAGATACTTTTTATGGAGGCCTCAGATAAGATAATTATAGATCGTTATAAGGAATCCAGAAGGTCTCACCCCTTGGCGCTTGAAGGTAGAATAGCAAAGGGGATAGCAGAGGAGAGGCGTTTGCTGCAGAAAATCAAGGACCGCGCCGATTACATAATCGACACATCAAGCCTTGCTCCGAAACAGCTAAAAGAATCAGTTACAGGGATCATCGGTAATGACAATTCAATGCAGGGGCTTGTTGTTAACATCATATCCTTCGGCTTTAAATATGGCATTCCGATTGAATGTGACCTGATTTTTGACGTCAGGTTTATTCCAAATCCATACTATATTGAGTCCATGCGGAAGCTCACAGGGAAAAACGAGAGGGTGAGGAAGTATGTCTTTGAGATGCCGGAGACCAAAGAATTCCTTGCCAAGCTCTATTCCATGCTTGACTTTCTTATACCAAACTATATAAAAGAGGGCAAGTCTCAGCTTGTGATTGGTATTGGCTGCACCGGAGGACGCCACCGCTCTGTCGCAATTGCGGACGAGCTGGGCCTAAACCTTTCGCAGAAGCAGAACCGTGTTGTTGTTGAGCACAGAGATATAGAAAAGGATGGCAGGAGCTCGGGAAGATGAGGGATGACAGAGGTTTGATCAGGGAGCCCAAAATAGTCGCGATTGGTGGAGGAACAGGTCTTTCTACCATGCTGCGCGGGCTGAAGGAATATAGCTCAAATATCACTGCAGTTGTAACAGTAGCAGATGACGGAGGAGGGTCAGGCGTGCTCCGTGAGGAGCTTGGAATACTGCCGCCCGGTGATATCCGAAACTGCATATTGGCCTTGGCTGAAACAGAGCCTATACTAGAGCAGCTGCTGCAATACCGCTTTCAGGATGGCTCTCTAAAGGGTCAGAGCTTCGGCAATCTGTTCCTGGCGGCAATGAATGGCATATCTTCGGGGTTTGAAGAGGCCATTAAGAGGGTGAGTGATGTACTGGCGGTTACAGGCAGGGTGCTTCCCGTAACGCTTGATAATGTGACGCTGTGCGCTGAGCTTATGGATGGATACACAATCTGTGGAGAGTCAAAGATAGGCAAGCACAATGATTTTCACAAGGGCAAGATTATGCGTGTGTATTTGAAGCCCCACCATGCCAAGCCTTTACAGGATGTTTTATATGCAATTGAGAATGCGGATGTTATTCTGCTGGGACCAGGCAGCCTCTACACCAGCATTATCCCTAACCTGCTCGTTGATGGCATAGGCAGTGCAATAAAGGAAAGCCCGGCACTCAAAGTGTATGTATGCAATGTGATGACCCAGCAGTGTGAAACGGAAAACTATAGTGTGTACGACCATATAGCTGCATTGGAGTCCCATTCCCTAAGGGGAATCGTCGATCACTGTATTGTCAATAAGGCCGATATACCGGCACAGATTAGGAAGAGGTACCTTGAGGAAGGTGCTGATCGGGTCAGGATTGATTATGATAGGATATCTGATGTGGGCATTAAGCTACTGGAGGGAGACATTCTATCCTTTGAGAGGAATCTAGTAAGACATGACCCTCGGAAGCTGGCTGCTATGATAATTGAGTTTGTTACGGAAAAATTGGCGGGTCGGAGCCAGGTAACTATTAAGTGATAAAAAGTATTGATACAGAGCTTAGAATTGAGAGGGTAGAATGAGATTTGGCAAAGCTGAATGGAGCAACTATAACAGGGGACTCGAAAGAGAGTGGCTTCTTACAAATGGTATAGGTGGTTTTGCGTCGGGGACTATTACCGGAGCGAATTCCCGCAGATACCACGGCTTGCTGGTAGCATCGCTGAAGCCACCGGTTCAAAGACACCTTATTTTGTCTCAGCTACATGAAACCATTGTTACAAAGGATAGGGACTACAGCCTTCATTCCTTTTCAACGGGTGATTTTGTTATGGAGGGCTTTCATTACCAGCAAAGCTTTGAGCTAAATCCTCTGCCTGTGTTTACATATTCACTTGGGGATATTTCCGTAGAGAAAACTGTCACAATGGTCTATGGTGAGAACACTGTGGCGATTGTATATCGCATAAGAAGCGGCAGTGAGGGCCTCACACTGAAAATTGCACCTCTTATTAATTTTAGGGATTATCATGGTAATTCTAGCCGTACACATATGAGATTTACTCAGCAGGCTGGAAGCGACAACACGCTCATCCGGCCCTACGATCTAGATACACCCATAAGGCTCTACTGCGCTGGCAGCAGTTATACCCCGGCAGAGGGCTGCTGGTTCGAAAATATGTTTTATGCTGTTGAAGAGGAAAGAGGACTTCATGCTTATGAAGATCACTATATACCGGGCAGCTTTAGTATAGACGTAGAGGCAGGCTGCGACAGGGTTCTCTCATTTGTCTGCACTACCGAGAAGGAGTGGATATTTAGGGAAGGTACTTTGTTGACAAAGGCTGAAAAGGCCAGACAGGCAGAATTAGTAGATAGGGCAGGCTGTCGGGATGATTTTTCTGCTCTGCTTGTGAGAGCTGCTGATCAATTTATTGTAGATAGAAAATCTACCGGCTCAAAGACAATTTTGGCTGGATATCCCTGGTTTACTGACTGGGGAAGGGACGCAATGATTTCCTTGCGCGGCCTGACCTTATCAACAGGGCGTTTTAAGGACGCTGCCCAGATACTTTCAGCCTACAGCGAATACATAAAGGGCGGTCTTGTTCCAAACATGTTTCCGGATGAGGGCGGTGAACCTGGTTATAATACTGTCGACGCTGCCTTGTGGTATGTTGATGCGGTAGATCATTATTTGAAATATACCGGTGATAAGGCTCTTGTTAAAGAAAAGCTTTTTCCATCCATGCTGCAAATTTACAGAGGCTACAAGGATGGAACGCTACACAATATTCACATGGAGGAAGACGGTCTTATCACAGCAGGGGATGAAAGCACTCAGTTGACCTGGATGGATGCCAAGGTTGATGATGTGGTTTTTACGCCCAGGCATGGCAAGGCTGTTGAGATAAATGCACTGTGGTACAATGCACTTAAGATACTGGAGGCATTTGCCGGGGAATTTGATCAGGATCCAAGTGAATATGCCTCATTGGCAATGCAAGTGAAGGATAGCTTTGCCAAGGCTTTCTGGTATGAGGATGGGAAATATCTATATGATGTTGTCAATGGAGTATATAAGGATAAGCGCGTCAGGCCTAATCAGATTTTTGCCGTAAGCCTGGCTTATCCTGTCATAGAAGGCATGCAGGCAAGGTGTGTAGTTGAGAAGGTGTGGAAGGAGCTTTACACGGCCTACGGGCTAAGGAGCCTGTCGCAGGATTCTCCCGGTTATAGAGGATTATATAAGGGAGACCGATATACAAGGGACTCTGCCTATCATCAGGGTACTGTCTGGGCCTGGCCTATCGGGCATTTCGTCGACGCTTTTGCAAAGACCCTTGGCCAGGAGCCTGAATACGGGGATATGATGGCTTCGTTTCTCAAGCCCTTTAAGGATCATTTATATCATGCATGCCTTGGCAGCATTTCCGAAATATTCGATGGCGATGAGCCACTAAATCCTCGGGGCTGCTGCGCGCAGGCCTGGAGCGTGGCCGAGGTACTCAGAGCATATAAAGGCTTTTGCGATTGAGTGTGGATATGCGAAGAGCATAGCTGAGAAAGGAGTGTTGTTAATTGTCGTTTTCTTCAACTGTGAAAAACGAGTTGTGCCGGCTCGAGAATGTAAATGATTGCTGCCTGTTATCGGAAGTGACTGCAGCGCTCTGCTTTAGCGGTCTGGTGGCTACAGCTGCCGGTGGCGGACATAATATTAGGATTACCACAGAGAATGCGGCCTTTGCCAGAAGGATTTATAGTAGTATTAAAAAGCTTTGCGGCATCAATCCGGAGGTAGCCATACGAAAGAGTAAGAAGCTGAAAAAGCACGCTTCATATATGCTCTTTATTACACCCTGTATTGGCTCGGAGAAGCTGATGAAGCAAGCAGGTGTAACGATTGAAGATGAAAAATCACCCATGCTTGTGATAGCTGACAAATCAATTTTGAAGAGGCAATGCTGCACAAAAGCATTTCTAAGGGGCGCTTTCCTGGCGGGTGGATCTATCAGCGATCCGGAAAAAACATATCATCTTGAGCTGACCTCCCGAACAAGTGCACAGGCTAATGAGCTGAAGAGGATATTAGGGCTTTTCAAGCTTCGGGCAAGAATTATACAAAGAAAGGGCAGCTTCGTGACTTATCTAAAAGAGGGAGAAAATATCGTTGATTTCCTGAATATTGCTGGGGCTCACAATGCCTTAATGGAGCTGGAAAATGTCAGGATTCTTAAGGATATGAGAAACAATGTCAACAGGATTGTTAACTGCGAGACTGCAAATCTAGGCAAAACAATAGATGCATCTATTAGGCAGGTGGAAAACATCAAATACATCGCAGAAAACATTGGTTTTGACAAGCTAAATCCCGGCCTCAAGGAGATAGCCTCTTTGCGGATGGAATACAGCGATGCAAGCCTTGTAGAGCTGGGGCAGATGCTGTCACCTCCACTGGGCAAATCGGGGGTTAACCACAGGCTCAGAAAGCTTGACATGATTGCCGAGAAGCACAGAGAGGAGAAGCTGTAAGAGCAGGAGGAGGTTTAGTGAGCAGGGGCGTATTTTGTAGGAAAAATGTCCGATTTCTACAAAGGTTCCCAGGATTCTTTGAAGGATATTCCAATTAGTTGAAGAAATAGTTAGTATTACATATTGGATATTCGGAGGAGATAAGATTGGATATAAAATTTTCCAATAGGGGATCGACCTTAATTGCCATGTTCACCGGGGAGCTGGACCATCACTTTGCGGAATATGCCCGCAATAAAATTGAGCGGGAGCTAATGAAGGCTACTACACGAAATGTGGTTTTTGATTTAACAGGGCTAAACTTTATGGATAGCTCCGGCATTGGAGTGATTGTTGGCAGATACGCCAAGATCATGAAGCTCGGAGGGCGTTCAGTGATTATATGTAGTAATCAAAAGATTTACCGCTTGTTGGAGATATCGGGGATTTTAAAGCTTATGCCCGTTTTCGAGAATTTGGACAGTGCCCTACAGGCATTACTAAGTGCATGAGCGACGGCGACAGGTAGTAGTACACAGATTTTTATTGAGGGAGAGAAGTGGTATGCAGCCAATAAATGAAATGAAACTGGAATTTGTGAGCAAATCGAGCAATGAAGCCTTTGCAAGGGTGGTGGCGGCTGCGTTTGCATCCCAGTTGGATCCTACTATTGAGGAGCTTGCCGATGTAAAAACTGCAGTTTCAGAGGCAGTTACAAACGCAATTATTCACGGCTATGAAAACCGGTATGGTATTATTAAAATGGTTTGCCGTCAGTTTGAGAAGAGCGTTGAAATTGAAATATCTGACGAAGGTAAAGGTATTGAAAACATTGAGGAGGCCATGCAGCCCCTGTATACATCCAAGCCGGATATGGAGAGGTCGGGGATGGGCTTTACAGTCATGCAGAGCTTTATGGACAAAATTCAGGTGCGCTCAAAGCCTGGCGAAGGAACAACTGTGACCCTCTATAAGGAGTTTAACTCATTGGATGGCTTACAATAGCAGAGCTGCTATTTATTTTTTTTCTATGCGATGTAAAAATATAGCAGAATTAGCAAAATATAATAGCATAGCTCTTATGGTTGTTAGCTGATGCAAGGATATTTAAGGCTTGAGAGAAAGGTTTTGCTTTATGAGCGAGAGTCCATATGAAGGTATAGATACAATAAAATTGATTATTATGGCAAAGGAAGGCGACAAGCTTGCCCAAAGCTATCTTGTGGAGAAGAATATTGGCCTTGTGTGGAGTCTTGTGCGAAGATTTCAAAATAGAGGCCATGAAACAGAGGACCTATTTCAGATAGGATGTATCGGGTTAATTAAGGCTATAAACAAATTTGACACCTCCTTTGACGTTAAGCTTTCGACCTATGCCGTACCGATGATTATAGGAGAAATCAAGCGTTTTCTGCGCGATGACGGTATAATTAAGGTGAGTCGCTCTCTTAAGGAAACATCTATTAAGGCCAGAGTTGTCAGAGAGGTCATGAGCAAGGAGCTTGGACGGGAACCGGCTATCGGTGAGATTGCGCAGCGGCTTGACATTCCTGTCGAAGAGCTTGCCATGGCTGTTGAAGCCGCTCACTCTCCTGACTCACTCTTCAATTCGGTTGGCGATGGTGACAATTCATCCCTGATGCTTATTGATAAGCTCAATGATAGCTGTAGTGATAACGAGTCGGACATCGTTGATAGGATAGCCCTAAGACAGGTGATGGATACGCTAAAGCCTCGAGAAAAGCAAATCATTGTTCTGAGATATTTTAAAGAGAAAACCCAGGTTCAGATCGCTAAGATGCTTGGGATATCGCAGGTGCAGGTATCACGAATTGAGAAAAAGATTCTTGAAAACATACGTGAAAAAATAAATCATTTCTAAACCTTTATAGGCTTCAATATTAACATTTATTTTCTGCATACTTGCTTTGCTTTGTCTGCATAATAAGAAGAGGCTGAGCTAAAAGTCAATCAAATCGAGGTGTATTTTATGTTAGCAGTAATCAACAGACACAAAGTGATTTTTATTATTATGACAATAATTATTATGGTTCTATTGGCCTGGCTATTTATGGGGAACCAACAGACAGACAATATTCCATCCAGAGGAGTTTTTGTTCTGGATAATATTCTCCCGCAGGATATGCAGGGAGGAGGGATTTAATTGCAGCAGGTAATGACCAAGGATGAATATAAGAAATATGTGGACAAGAAATCACCTAACTCAAGTCTTATTCGAAATATTCCAAAAGCTTTTCTGGTTGGCGGACTGATTTGCGTTGTAGGTCAGTTTTTCACTAATACTTTTAAGGGCATGGGAATGGAAAAGGACGCTGTTTCATCCCTGACCTCTATTGTGATGATATCTCTGGGAATATTATTTACTGCCCTTAATCTATATGATGATTTGGGTAAGTTTGCAGGTGCAGGTTCTATTGTACCGATTACCGGGTTTGCAAATTCGATCGCTTCTCCTGCAATGGAGTACAAAAGCGAGGGACTTGTGCTTGGAATTGGTGCCAAAATGTTTTTAATCGCCGGCCCTGTTTTGGTTCATGGCATAGGTGCATCAATTATTGTTGGAATTATCTATTACCTGGTAACTACCTGATTGTAACAAACATTTTATAAGGAGCGACTATTATGCTGGACAAAAAGGTGGGAAAGCAAACTCGGCGGCTTCATAATCCGCCTGTCATCACTGCCACGGCATCGATTGTAGGACCTAAGGAGGGAAAGGGGCCTCTTGCAGCCCATTTTGACTTAACTGTGGATGATGAGCTATGGGGGGAAAAAACATGGGAAAAAGCAGAGAGCAAGTTTGTTAAGGAGACCTATGCAAAGATTCTGTCAAACGCTTCACTGGCAGCCAATGGCGTGGATTACATTATTGCCGGTGATCTACTGAACCAATCTATTGCTTCGACCTTTGGATTAAGAGACTCGGGTGTGCCTTTTTATGGAGTTTATGGCGCATGCTCGACTATAGGTGAGTCCATGGGCCTTGGCGCAATGCTGATTGATGGTGGGTTTGCCAGCAATGTGGTATGCATAACCTCCAGCCATTTCTGCTCTGCAGAAAAGCAGTTCAGATTCCCCTTGGAGCTTGGCTCGCAGAGGGCTCCCACTTCACAGTGGACTGTTACAGGCTCCGCAGGTGTACTTCTATCTGCAGAGGGGACAGGTCCCTTTATTACGAAAATAACGACGGGAAAAGTCGTTGACCTGGGTATAAAGGATCAAAACAACATGGGTGCGGCAATGGCACCTGCTGCCGCAGATACTATTTATGCTCACTTTGAAGATACCGGTCTTCCCCATGACTACTATGATATGGTGATTACAGGCGATCTGGGATCGATTGGACTGGAGATTTTGGACGATCTTCTTTCATCAAACGACATTAGAATAGGTAAGGTATTGAACGACGGCGGAGTAATGATATTTGATAAGAAGCAGGATGTTCATGCAGGAGGCAGCGGATGTTGCTGTTGTGCCTCGGTATTAGCAGGTTATTTGTACGATAGCTTGAAAAAGGGAAAGCTGAGAAAAATATTACTTGTTCCCACAGGCGCATTGTTGAGCCCTACGAGCGTACAGCAGGGGGAAAGCATTCCCTGTGTTGCGCATGCTATTGTGATTGAAAATGTAATAGGAGGGTAAATAATGAATAACACATTGATTTCATATATAAGTGCTTTTCTGGTCGGAGGTGTAATTTGTTCTCTTGGGCAGATTCTTATTGACAAGACGAAGCTGACTCCTGCCAGAATACTGGTGCTGTTTGTCACTGTAGGCGTTTTTTTAACTGCACTTGGTCTTTACCAAAAGGTTGTTGACATTGGGGGGGCAGGCGCCACAATACCGCTTACGGGATTTGGTTACAGCCTGGCCAAGGGAACCTTTAGCGATGTAGATAAGCACGGACTGTTAGGTGCATTCACCGGGGGAATCCGAGCAACTGCCGGCGGGGTGTCAGCCGCAATCGTTTTTGGATACCTTGTCGCAGTTATTTTTAAGCCTAAGGCAAAGGCGTGAAATGGGATATACCCGTTGGAAACAGCCTATAATGCGGAGTTGATTGTTTCCGGAGTTGATAAGTATTAGTTATGAGTAAAATAGCCCTTGAAAAAGAGGTTTATTGGATATAGTATAGAATATATATTACAAAATATTATGACTTTGCAGAAAACAGTGGGGTGGCATAATGAATATAGAATATATTAATCCATTTATTGAAGCAAGCCAGACGGTTATCAAACAAATTACAACATTTGAAGCAAAGCTGGGAAAGGTTTACTTAAAGACCGCCCCCTACAGAAGCGAGGATTTAATAATTATGGTAGGACTTACGGGCAAGATCCGTGGTCAGGCTATTTTCTCCATGAAGAAAAGCCTGGGGATGAAAATTGCATCTAGTATGATGATGGGTATGCCTGTTACCGAGTTCGATGAGATGTCAAAGAGTGCTATTTCAGAGATGGCCAACATGATTATGGGTAACGCAGCGACGATCCTTTACAATAAAGGGATTAATATCGATATTACACCACCATCCTTATTGATGGGTGAGAACCTGCAAATAACGCCGAACAAGATGAAAACAATTTGTGTGCCTTTGATTGTTGGTGATAGTGATGTGGTAGAGCTTGATATCTCAAGTGAAATCTGATTCTGTTTGCACATCAGCCAAGTTTCTGATGAAGGCAAAAGGCCTATTATATTTTTGCATAAACAGGGGCTTCCATAACGGAAGCCCCTAACTTGTTCTATACCCAACCGCGGCGTTTGACTGCCTCGGCGACCCTGTTTATTGATATGACATATGCGGCGTCTCGCATTGTAAGCTTCCTGCTTTGTGCCATTTCATATACGGCTTTGAATGCTGAGGTCATTTTGGTATTCAACTTTTCCAGAACCTCATCCTTCTGCCAAAAATAGTTCATATTACACTGGACCTGTTCAAAATAGCTACAGGTAACTCCTCCGGCATTGGTCAGGAAGTCCGGCAAAACGAAGATACCACGATCATTGATGACTTTATCCGCATCAGGAGTTGTAGGACCGTTTGCAGCCTCGGTAATGACCTTTACCTGCTTGCTTATCTTATTTACATTTTCTGCGGTGATCTGATTTTCCAAAGCAGCCGGCACGAGAATATCAACATCCTGCTCGATCCATGCTTCTCCAGGAAGTATTTCATAGCCCAGTGCCTTTGCCTTGTCCTTGTCTATAGTGCCAAAGGAGTCTGTAATGCTGAGTAGTGAGTCAATATCCATTCCATTTACATTGCGGAAGGTGTATGACTTCTTATCTTTATTGTCCCAGCAGGATATGGCAGTAACCTTTCCGCCCAGCTGCAGGTACAATCTGACAGCGTATTGCGCCACATTTCCAAAGCCCTGGAAGGAAGCGGAGGTGCTCTCAATGTCTATTCCCAGCTCTTTCAATGCTTCGTTTAGAACGTAAACTACACCAAAGCCTGTAGCCTCGGTTCTTCCAAGAGATCCTCCCATGCCCACCGGCTTACCGGTGATAAATCCCGGATAGCGTCCGCCATGTATGGTCTCATATTCGTCCAGCATCCAAAGCATATGCTGCGCATTCGTCATAACATCAGGAGCGGGAACATCATTGTTTGGGCCTATGTTGGAAGCCAGCTGCCGCACATACCCGCGGCATATTTGCTCCTGCTCACGCGGTGAAAGATTATGGGTATCACAAATAACGCCACCCTTACCACCGCCAAGGGGGATATCTACAACGGCGCATTTCCATGTCATCCACATAGATAAGGCACGAATTGTATCAATAGTCTCTTGAGGATGGAAGCGTATTCCTCCCTTTGCCGGGCCTCTTGCATCATTGTGCTGTATGCGATATGCCTTAAACACCTTGACACTACCGTCGTCCATATGAACAGGTATTGTTACATGATACTCACGCATAGGCTGGCGAAGCAGCTCGCGGGTTGCCTCATCCAGATTAAGGATGGAAGCCACTTTATCAAACTGTGCCTGTGCATTTTCATAAGGGTTGTACTTTGTATTACTCATTACTGTTCCTCCTAATTTAGATTTGTGAAAAAATGCGATATAACCATTATCAACTACCTGAAACAGTAATTACTAAAGCGGGGATGCCCTACTTCATAACAATGGGCATTTCACCTTTGAACGGATGAAATGCCCACCGGTAAAACCTTTGTAGAATCTGTGATACCACTGCTTCAAGATAAAATTATTATAGCAATGAGAATTATATCTGTCAATAATAGCAAAATACAATGTTTTGAAAAAATTTTATATACAATTCTATATTTGTGGTAATATTAATTTATGTGTAATTATTTGGAGTGAATGAGAATTGATTAACCATATTGTGCTTGTTGAGCCGCAAATACCTCAGAATACTGGGAACATTGCTCGTACATGTGCGGCCACCGGGGCTGGGCTTCATTTGATAAAGCCTCTTGGGTTTTCCATTGAGGATAGATATCTTAAAAGGGCCGGCCTTGATTATTGGGATAAGGTGTTGGTAAGCTGTTGCGATAGCTTTACAGAATTAAGGGAAAGATACGCTGATAAGCCTTTCTTTTTTGCCTCGACAAAAGCCGGAAAATGTTATGCCGAAGTGAATTATCCCAAGGAGAGCTTTATTGTCTTTGGGAAGGAGACAGCCGGCCTTCCTGAGGAGCTGCTTGAGGCCAATAGGGAAATGTGTATCAGGATTCCGATGAGACCGGACATCCGCTCGTTGAATTTGTCCAACTCTGTTGCGATAGTGCTTTACGAAGTGCTGAGGCAGCAGGGGTTTGATAGCTTAAATAAAACAGGGAAAATGGGAATGGAGTGATCAGCTATAGTTAATAAGGATAGGATAAGCAGTGAATTTGTTGAACTTACCAGCATTGACAGCCTCACAGGGAAAGAGCGCCAGATGGCGGATGTGTTGAAGCAGAAGCTCCAGCAGATGGGTTATGAGGTTGAGGAGGATAAGGCGGGAGAAAAGATAGGCGGAACTGCAGGCAACTTAATCTGTACTATTAAGGGTACTAAGGGCGTGCCGGCTGTGATGCTGGCGGCGCATATGGACACGGTCGAGCCGGGAACGGGGAAAAAGCCGATCGTGGATGGGGATGTGATCAGGTCGGATGGTACAACGGTGCTTGGCAGTGACGATGTGGCGGGTATCGTATGCATATTGGAATCGCTTAAGGTCATAAAGGAAGAGGCTTTCGAGCACGGAGACATTCAGGTGGTGTTCACCATAGCGGAGGAAGGCGGTCTGTTGGGCGCAAGGAATTTGGACTACAGCCGCATTTATGCGAAATATGCAATTGTGCTTGATACTGGTGGCCCAATAGGCACAGTGGCTGTTAAGGCTCCCTCCCATAACATAATCAATGCCACGGTAAAAGGGCTGGCGTCTCATGCGGGTATCGAACCTGAAAATGGCATCAGCGCGATTCAGATAGCATCGACGGCTATTGCGTCCATGAAGCTTGGTAGAATTGATTCTGAGACAACAGCTAATATTGGATCCATTCATGGCGGCGGGCAGACCAATATCATATGTGACAAGGTAGAGATCAAGGCAGAAGCAAGGAGCCTTGATAATCGGAAGCTGGATGAGCAGACAGCCCACATGAGAGAATGTTTTGAGAAGGCGGCTGTAAAGTTTGGCGGCAAGGTGGATTTCAAGGCAGACCTTGAATACTCGTCCTTTAGCATACCAATGGATGCAAAAATAATGAGCATGCTGCAAAGGGCTGCCGATGATACCAATATAAAGCTCTTGCCGGAAGAGACCGGCGGCGGTAGTGATACGAGCATTTTTAATGAGAATGGTATCGAGTCGGTTAATATAAGCGTAGGAATGAAGCAGGTTCACAGCGTGGATGAGAATATTCTTGTAGATGATATGGCTTCGGCAACGGAGTTTTTACTGTCAATTATACAAAATATTTACTAGATAAATGCTGAGATGGAGGGGCGAAATGGTTAGAAGGCTTGGAGTAATGACTGGTGGTGGAGACTGTCCGGGGCTGAATGCGGTATTAAGAGCCGTTGTTAAAACTGCCATGGTCAAGTATGGATATGAGGTAATTGGATTTAGAGATGGATATAGGGGATTGGTCCTGAACGACTATGTGCACTTCAAATCAGGAGATGTTTCAGGCATACTGGACAAGGGAGGGACCATTCTTGGCAGCTCCAACAGAGACAATCCCTTTAAGTTCAGAGTCGAGAATAATGGCAAGGTCAATTATGTAGATATGTCAGATAAGGCAATGGAGAATGTAAATGCCCACGGTATTGATTGCATGATAATTATCGGAGGCGATGGTACTCTTACCAGTGCAAGAGATTTCTCCAGGAAGGGAATGAATGTCATTGGCGTTCCCAAAACCATAGACAATGATCTATCGGCAACAGACACCACCTTCGGCTTCATGACGGCTGTGGATACGGCTACGGAGGCAATCGACAAGCTGCATTCAACAGCAGAATCCCACCACAGGGTCATGATTCTGGAGGTAATGGGCAGATACGCTGGCTGGATTGCATTGACCGCTGGAATTGCAGGCGGTGCGGACGTTATTCTGATACCGGAAATAGAATATGACATTAAGAAGGTGGCAGACAGCATACTGCAAAGGAAGGTTGAGGGCAAGCATTTCAGCATTGTTGTCGTGGCTGAGGGAGCTAAGGAGATTAAGGGAGAATTAACAGTCAGCAAGGTTGACGAGAGTAGCCCCGACCCTATTCGACTGGGGGGAGTTGGCAACAAGGTCGCCGCAGAAATTGAGAAGCTTACGGGGATTGAAACCAGAGTCACTGTGCTTGGTCATCTGCAAAGAGGGGGCAGGCCAAACCCATACGACAGGGTTCTATCAACCAGATATGGGGTGAAAGCGGTTGAGCTGGCCAATGAAGGCAAATTCGGCCTGATGGTTTCGCTCAGAGGAAACGAGGTAACGGCAGAGCCCCTGGAGGACGCAGTAGGAACTCTGAAGCAGGTTCCACCCGATGGTGAGATGGTCTGCATAGCCAAGAGTGTTGGGGTCGGTTTTGGTGATTAAGCCTTTTATCAAATTAATTGTGACTAAACTGGGGAGATTGTTGAATGTATTTTTCGGAAATCACGTTAGAAAGTAAGGCAGAGTTTGACCATTATATCGGGCAGCATAGGGTGTTAACATCTGAAATGACCTTTACTAATTTTTTCGCATGGAGATATTTTTATAGATTTAGATATGCAGTTATTGCAGGACTGCTTTGTGTCGTATCGGTTCCTTGCAGAGGGGATCATTTTGCAATGATGCCAATAGGCGATGTAAATGAGGAGAACTTCGCGGAGGCTTTTTCGAAGCTAAGGCAATATTTTATTGAGCAGGGCTGGCAGCCGGTATTTAAAAAAATACCCGGCCATATGCTGGATTTCTTTAAGGATAAGGTTTCGTCCGAGGAGGCTATTGTCTTTGACAGGGACAACAGTGATTACCTTTATAACACCTTCGACCTTATTGAGCTGCGTGGCAAAAGATATGATGGTAAGCGCAACCATATAAACAGGTTTAAAAAACGTCACACCTACGAATATGTTCCCCTGGAATGCTCGTTTATAAGTGAATGCAGCAGAATCATGGAAGAGTGGTGCGAGGAAAAGGACTGTGACTGCCAGGAGGGAGAATACTGTGAGCGCGAGGCAAACCTGGAGCTGCTGAGAAACTTTAAGACCCTTGGCTGTAAAGGCGCTCTAATCAAAGTCGATGGCGCCTTTGAGGCATTTACCGTCGGAGAAATGCTAAACGAGGATACAGCAGTAATACATATTGAGAAGGCGAAAAACTCAATAGATGGGCTCTATACCCTCATCAACCAGCAATTTGCGCAAAGAGAGTGGGGCGGGACCAGATATATCAACAGGGAGCAGGACTTGGGACTGGAAGGAATGCGCAGGTCAAAGCTATCCTACCAGCCGATTCAGCTGGTTGAAAAATACACTGTCTACGCCGATTAGTGGAGGTATATTTTTTATACAGCCGGAAAGCATATAGATTGGAATGCGGCACGTAAAACCGTTTCTATTCAGGTGCTAAGCTTGGTAAGCGGCCTGGCGGTCTGAGCCGTGACTGAAACTTTGTTAAAAATTTAATTATTTTACAACAGGGTATTGAAAAAATGGATATAATAATGTAAAATTATTGTTGGTTTGAATGTTGGCAACAAAGAGTGAAATACACAATTTATATAGGAGGTAATAAGAAATGGCAGTTAATGTAGGTATTAATGGTTTTGGAAGGATTGGACGACTCGTTTTCAGAGCTGCAGTTGACAACCCTGAGGTTGAAGTAAAGGGCATAAATGATCCCTTTATAGATCTTGATTACATGGCTTATATGTTAAAGTATGACACGGTGCACGGGCAGTTTAAGGGTTCCATCGCTATTGAGAATGGTATGCTGGTTGTAAATGGGAAGAAGATAGCTGTTTATGCAGCTATGAGCCCAGAAGAGATTCCATGGAAGGATTGCGGAGCTGAGTACATAGTAGAATCTACCGGTGTATTCACAGTTACAGAAAAAGCAGCAGGACATTTCAAGGGCGGCGCAAAGAAGGTTATTATAAGCGCACCTTCAAAGGACGCTCCCATGTTTGTTATGGGTGTTAACAACACTGAGTATACAAAGGATATGAACGTTGTATCAAATGCATCCTGCACCACCAACTGTCTTGCACCACTGGCAAAGGTCATCAATGATAATTTTGGTATTATTGAAGGTCTTATGACTACAGTTCATTCATACACAGCTACACAGAAAACTGTTGACGGCCCTTCGAAGAAGGACTGGAGAGGCGGACGCGCAGCTGCACAGAACATTATCCCATCCTCCACAGGAGCAGCAAAGGCTGTTGGCAAGGTTATACCTACACTTAATGGCAAGCTGACCGGTATGTCTTTGAGAGTACCAACTGCTGATGTTTCAGTTGTAGACCTGACCTGCCGCCTTGAGAAGGCAGCTACCTATGATGAAATAAAGGCTGCTGTTAAGAAGGCTTCCGAGAACGAAATGAAGGGCATTCTCGGATACACCGAGGACGCTGTTGTTTCTTCAGACTTTATCCATGATTCGCGCACATCTATTTTTGATGCTGAAGCTGGAATCGCACTGAATGATAACTTCGTTAAGCTGGTTGCATGGTATGACAACGAATGGGGTTATTCCTGCAAGGTTGTAGATCTCATTTCATACATGGCAAAGGTTGACGCTAAATAGCATGAGGTTTTAGAATTCTCAAGTGAGGGGATGCTTCTCAGGAAGCTGTATCCCGGGAACGTCCCCTTATGAACAGAAGGTCTACTCTTACCCTTACCTTTAGTGAGCGGTTGAAGGGCAGACCTTTTCAATATTATTGAAAGGGTGAATTGCATGGCATTGTACAATAAAAAGACTATTGAAGATATCGATGTAAAGGGTAAAAGGGTAATTGTAAGAGTTGACTTTAACGTACCGCTGGATGATGATCTCAACATAACCGATGATAAGAGAATCGTTGGAGCTGTCCCCACTATACAATATCTAGTTGACAAGGGTGCGAAAATAATACTAGTATCCCACCTGGGCAGACCGAAGAACGGTCCTGAAGCGAAATTCAGCATGAAGCCTACGGCTATCAGATTAAGTGAAATTCTGGGCAAACCTGTAATAATGGCTGCCGATGTAATCGGTCCTGATGCAAAGGCGAAGGCTGCTGCGCTGAAGGATGGAGAAATACTGATGCTGGAGAACGTCAGATTCCACAAGGAAGAGGAAAAGAATGATCCGGCCTTCGCAAAAGAGCTTTCTACGCTTGCGGAGATATTCGTGAATGATGCTTTCGGAACAGCACACAGGGCTCACGCTTCAACTGCTGGACTGGCCGATTATCTGCCGGCTGTATGCGGCTATTTGATTAAAAAGGAAATAGGCATTATGGGTAAGGCTTTATTAAACCCTGCAAGACCCTTTGTTGCAATACTGGGTGGCGCAAAGGTTTCAGATAAAATCGGTGTTATTGAGAATCTTCTGGACAAAGTGGATACATTGATCATAGGCGGAGGCATGGCCTATACTTTTCTGAAGGCAAAGGATTACAAGATAGGTAATTCTATCTGTGAAGAGGATAAGCTGGATCTTGCGAAGAGCCTCCTCGAGAAAGCGGATAAGAAGGGTGTAAAATTGATGCTTCCAGTAGGCAGCATTGTCGGCAAGGAATTTAAGAATGACACCGAGCATATGTATGTTCCCTCCGACGATATGCCCGACGGTTGGATGGGCATGGATATAGGCTCATTGACAATAGAAACCTTCGCCAAGGAAATACAAAAGGCCAAGACTATTGTGTGGAACGGCCCTATGGGCGTATTTGAATTTGAGAACTTTGCAACGGGCACCAGAGAAATAGCCAAGGCTGTTGCAGATTCCGGCGCTGTTTCCATCGTAGGCGGAGGAGACTCAGCTGCAGCTGTTGAACAGCTGGGCTATGCAGACAGGATAACACACATCTCTACAGGCGGCGGTGCTTCACTCGAATTCCTTGAGGGCAAGGTGCTTCCGGGTATAGCTGTGTTACTTGACAAAAATTCAAGGAAGAAGATTGCTGCAGGAAACTGGAAGATGAACAAGACAGCTGCAGAAGCCTTTGAGTTTGTAAATGAGCTTAAGCCCAGAGTGGAAAATGTCGACACCGAGGTTGTTGTAGGGGTTCCCTTTGTATGCATTCCTAACGTGATTAAGGCTGTAGAAGGTTCAGATATAAAGGTTGCCGCCCAGAACATGCACTGGGAAGATAAGGGCGCCTTCACTGGAGAGGTATCCGGACCAATGCTTAAGGATCTGGGAGTAGACTACGTCATTATAGGCCATTCGGAGAGAAGACAGTATTTCGCCGAGACCGATGAAACTGTAAATAAGAAGGTTCACGCTGCGTTTAAGTGTGGGCTCAAACCCATAGTTTGTGTGGGCGAGTCACTTACACAAAGAGAGCAGGGGATTACAGCCGATCTTATTAGATATCAGGTGAAGATTGCTCTTCTTGGCCTTAGCGCAGAGCAGGTATGCAATCTTGTTATTGCCTATGAGCCTATTTGGGCAATTGGAACAGGAAAAACGGCGACCAATGAGCAGGCCAATGAGGTATGCACCATCATAAGGGAGACCGTCGAGGCTCTTTATGGCGAAGAAACCTCTGATGCTGTTCGCATCCAGTATGGCGGCAGCGTTAATGCAGCAAATGCAAATGAGCTGTTCAACATGTCGGACATCGATGGTGGTCTGGTCGGCGGCGCGAGCCTGAAGCTTGATGATTTCGAGAAGATAGTCAAGTACTATGATATATAAAGGCAGTAATTGAACAAAGTAATTTTTTATATAAGGCTTTTACGATGAACCTTTGTTGACTTGGGATGTATCGTAAAATGTCCTAACTGGAGAGGGCTGTCCGGACAGACAGCCTTTTTTGGTAAGACACAGGTGGGGCAATATATAGCGATATACTTTTATACAAACCTACGATATATTGTGTTGCAGAGCTAAGACAAGATACATTGTAAAATGTCCTAAATAGGAGTGAATTGTATGAAGAATAAGTTGATAGCACTGATTATACTTGATGGATTCGGCATAAATAGTAACCCTGAGGGTAACGCTGTATATGCGTCGAACAAGCCAAATTTGGACGGCTTTATGAAGGATTATCCCAACACCGTCATTCGAACAAGTGGAATGGATGTGGGACTGCCAACCGGCCAGATGGGCAATTCTGAGGTTGGGCATACCAATATTGGTGCCGGGAGGATTGTCTATCAGGAGCTCACCCGTATCACAAAATCTATTGAGGACGGGGACTTCTTTGAGAAAGAAGAATTTTTGAAAGCGATTGAAAACTGCAAAGCTAATAATTCAAAGCTGCACCTCATGGGCCTGCTTTCGGATGGCGGGGTACATAGCCATAATACACACCTTTATGCTTTGGTAGAGTTGGCAAAGAAGCAGGGATTGAAGGATGTTTTTGTACACTGCTTCTTTGATGGCAGAGATGTGCCTCCCGATAGCGGTATTGGCTTTGTGGAGGAGCTCGAAGCCAAGCTGGACGAAATAGGAGTGGGTAAGATAGCCACTGTTATGGGCAGATACTACGCAATGGACAGAGACAACCGCTGGGAAAGGGTTGAACAAGCCTACAATGCAATGGTTTTGGGCAAAGGTCTCAGTGCTGCAAACGCAGCCGTAGCGGTGACCGAATCTTATGGACGAAATGAGCTCGATGAGTTCATAAAGCCCACAGTTATTATGGAAGACGGCAAGCCTGTCGCCACAATTGGAAGTAATGACTCAATAATTTTCTATAATTTCAGGCCGGATAGGGCAAGGGAGATTACCAGGACCTTTGTGGATCGTGAGTTTTCAGGCTTTGACAGGCAAAGGGGATTTTTCCCGCTGTATTATGTGTGCATGACCCAATACGACAAAACCATTCCTAATGTAGTGATTGCATTTAAGCCTGAAAGCCTTACAAACACCTTCGGTGAAATTATAAGTCGAAATGGCTTGAAGCAGCTGAGAATTGCAGAGACGGAGAAGTATGCTCATGTTACATTCTTTTTTAACGGCGGAGTGGAGGCCATGTATGAGGGCGAGGATCGCGCACTAATCCCTTCGCCAAAGGTAGCCACCTATGATCTTAAGCCGGAAATGAGCGCATATGAAGTGACTGAAGAAGTGCTCAGGAGAATAGATTCCGGGAAATATGATGTAATAGTGCTCAACTTCGCCAACTGCGACATGGTAGGACATACCGGCTTCTTTGATGCTGCAAAGGCGGCGGTTGAGGCCGTGGATGAATGTGTTGGCAGGATTGTGAAGGCGATTCAGGCGAAAAATGGAGTGGCACTGATAACGGCAGATCATGGTAATGCGGAGCAGATGCTCGATTATGAGACCAGAGGTGCATTTACTGCCCATACTACGAATCTGGTACCTCTTATTGGTATCGGCCTGGAGGGCAAGCAATTGAAGGAGGGCCGTCTTGCGGATCTTGCGCCGACAATGCTTGAATTGCTGGGAATCGATAAGCCAGCAGAGATGACAGGGGAATCCCTGTTGAAATAGGCCGGGTGTTTTAAAGCTTGCCTTTTGTGGTTAGAATAGAGGACAGGTAAGTTTTATCCACGATTAGCAAGCATCGCAGATAAAGCGCCGAAAGGCAATGATGCTGCGATTGGAGAGGAGAGTATCACATGAAGGAATACCTAGCAATTGAAAGTGTATTTGGCAGAGAGATAATTGACTCCAGAGGAAACCCGACTATTGAGGCTGAGGTAATCGTCGAGGGAGGGTTCGTTGGCCGAGCAGCAGTTCCGTCCGGAGCTTCTACAGGAGCCTTTGAAGCTGTTGAATTGAGGGATGGAGACAAGAACAGATACCTTGGCAAGGGTGTACTGAATGCTGTGACAAACATTAACAGCATAATTGCACCTGAGGTCGAGGGGATGAACGTATTCGATCAGGCTGCGATAGACAAAAAGATGATTCTGCTGGACGGCACACATAATAAGGGCAAGCTTGGAGCAAATGCGATACTGGGAGTCTCGCTGGCGGTGGCAAAGGCTGCTGCGGAAGCACTAGGCATAAGCCTCTACCAGTATATAGGCGGAGTAAACGCCAAAACTCTTCCCGTGCCTATGATGAACATAATCAATGGCGGCCGTCATGCCGACAACAGCGTGAATATTCAGGAATTTATGATCATGCCGGTAGGTGCGGACTGCTTTAGAAATGCTATGATGATGTGTGCAGAAGTATTTCACAACTTAAAAAGCGTGCTTGCCTCAAAGGGCTATTCAACTGCCGTGGGGGATGAGGGCGGATTTGCTCCTAATCTGAGAAATGATGAGGAAGCAATACAGGTAATAATCGAAGCGATTGAAAAAGCAGGCTACAAGCCGGGAGATGATTTCAGGATAGCGATTGATGCGGCTGCGACGGAGATGTATCAGGAGGATGGAACATATTTCTTCTGGAAATCGAACATACGCATGACCCGTGAAGAGATGGTAGAATTCTGGGCGGATCTGGCCGATAAGTATCCAATTATCTCATTAGAGGATGGCTTGGACGAGGAGGACTGGGATGGCTGGAAGCTCCTTACGCAGAAGCTGGGAGGAAAAATCCAGCTGGTGGGCGACGATTTATTCGTTACAAATACCCAGAGGCTTAAAAAGGGCATCGATATGGGTGTGGCCAACTCGATCCTTATCAAGGTGAACCAGATAGGCACACTCACAGAAACACTGGATGCTATCCAAATGGCAAACAGAGCAGGCTATACTGCCGTAACGTCCCACAGATCAGGTGAGACGGAGGATGCTACCATAGCTGATATTGCAGTGGCAACAAATTCCGGACAGATCAAGACCGGTGCGCCATCCAGAACGGATAGAGTGGCAAAATACAACCAGCTGCTCAGGATAGAGGAGGAGCTTGGTGATGTAGCCGAATATCCGGGGCTGGATGCATGGTTTAATCTAAAATAATTAAGTAAGAGTTGTTTTTTTGAAGTGCATGTGTTACAATTTAGTTTGTTAATTTTTCGGGAGGTGTTTGTATTGACAGCGGCTCAGATTATTGTTTCGGTGTTACAGATAATTTTTTCCTTAGCCATCATTATTATAATCTTACTGCAGTCTGCTAAGTCCGAAGGACTTTCGGGATCTATAGCCGGTGGAGCAGAAACGTTTTTTGGGAAAAACAAAGGCAGGACAATGGATGCTATTTTGAGCAAGTATACGTCCGCAGTAGCGATCATGTTCATGGTTACATCTATCGTACTGTTTCTTGTTCTAAAATAAATAATGCTTGGTGCTCAAGAGGCTATGCGCAGATGCATGGCCTTTTTTGATTAAAGGCGGACAGATACAGGCATAATAAAGATAAGAAGGTTGACAGGAGAAGGAAGGAATGGATATTAGCCAGGAGCGAAAGAACAAAATAGTGGAGTTTATGAAGGAGAGCTCCTACAGGCCATTGAGGCTAAGTGAGCTTGCCGTCATTCTTGATGTGCCAAAGGAGGACAGAGAGCAGCTGGCGCAGATGCTGGAAGATCTGGAACAGGAAGGCGCTATATACAAGACCAATAAGGATAGATACGGTATTCCGGAGAGAATGAATCTTGTGGTGGGCAGACTGCAGGGAAATGAACGGGGTTATGGTTTTCTAATCCCCGATGATGAGACGGCATCGGACGTTTTTATTTCTGCTGATAACATGGCGGGAGCTATGCATAACGATAGAGTCGTTGCAAGGGTGACCGTGAAAGCCGGAGACAGGCGCGCAGAGGGTGAAATAGTCAGGATACTGAAAAGAGCTGTTACAAAGGTTGTAGGAACCTTTGAAGACAGTCGGTATTTTGGCATTGTAGTGCCTGATGACAGAAGAATCACAGGTGATATTTTCATACCAAAGGATGAGACTAAGGGTGCAAAGCCCGGCTACAAGGTTGTTGCAGAGATTGTCAAATGGCCAGAAAAAAGGCGCAATGCCGAAGGAAGGATTTTTGAGGTCATAGGTGACATCAATGAGGCCGGTACTGATATCCTGTCCATTATGAAATCCTACAATTTGAAGGAAACCTTTCCCGAACAGGTAATCAGGCAGATAGAGGCTATTCCGGAAGAAATCAGCGAAAGCATAATGAAGGGTAGACGGGACTTAAGAGACTTGGTGATGGTTACGATAGACGGCGAGGATGCTAAGGATCTGGATGATGCGGTATCCATAGAAAGATTGCCCAATGGCTTCAGACTCGGGGTACATATTGCGGACGTTAGCAATTATGTGACCGAGGGCTCAGCCTTGGATAAAGAGGCTATAGAAAGAGGCACGAGCGTTTATCTTGTGGATAGGGTTATACCTATGCTACCGGCCAAATTGTCAAATGGCGTGTGCAGCCTTAATGCAAAAGAGGACAGGCTGGCTTTCACGGTAACGATGGATATCGATTATAACGGTAAGGTGATAAGCCATGACATATTTGAGAGTGTTATAAATGTCAATGAGAGAATGACCTACACTGATGTATATAAGCTGCTCGAGGAGCAGGATGAGGAGCTTGAAGACAGATATGGCCATCTCCTGGACGACTTTTGTGCTATGAAGGAGCTGGCACTCATTTTGCGCAAGAAGAGGATGGATAGAGGCTCAATAGACTTCGATTTCCCTGAGGCAAAGGTCATACTTGATGAAAAGGGAAAGCCCACCGAGGTAAGAAAGTATGAGATAACCATAGCAAACAGGGTGATTGAGGAATTCATGCTGGTGTGCAATGAAACTGTCGCAGAACACTTCTTTTGGGCAGACATGCCATTTGTCTACAGAATTCATGAGGAGCCTGACAGCGAGAAGATTGCCGCGTTTGCAGAGTTTTCTAGAAACCTGGGTTATCCGCTAAAGGGGATAACAAAGGTCCATCCAAGAGCGCTTCAGGATATTTTGACCAAGGTGAAGGGCTCCAGGGAAGAAACCATTGTGAGTACGGTTATGCTGCGCTCGCTGGCAAAGGCCAGATACAGCCCTGAGAATGATGGACATTTTGGACTTGCAGCCAAGTATTATTGCCACTTTACAGCGCCGATTAGAAGGTATCCCGATTTGATTATTCACAGGCTGATGAAGGAAGAGCTAAAGGGCATTATGACGGAACGGCGGGAGCAGGAGCTTATAGAGAAGCTGCCCGAAATTGCCAGACTTTGCTCAGCGCGGGAGCGGGATGCAGATGAGGCGGAACGGGAAACAGTAGATCTAAAAAAGGTTGAGTTCATGAAGGAAAAGGTAGGCGAAGCGTTTGAGGGAATAATTTCAAATGTGACCTCCTTTGGCATGTTTGTCGAGCTTGACAATACCATCGAGGGACTTGTGAAGGTTAGCAACATGGACGATGACTATTACATTTTTGATCAGAAGCATTATTGCCTGATTGGGGAGCATACAAGCAAGCGCTATAGCATTGGTGACCAGATTCGAGTGCTGTTGGTCAGAGCCGATATTCCATCACGTCAGTTAGATTTTATAGTTATTGATGAGAATGAGAAGAACGGTGCCGGTAAGGAAGAGGTCGTCTTTGAGGAAATGCCTGCCGCAGTATTGGCGCAGGGCGATAAGACTCGAACGGGGCGTAAGAAGCGCGAAATTAAGACGCCTAAGGTTGCTGAAAAGAGACCAAAGGCAATAAACAGAGTGAAGAAGCCAAAGAAACTGGAGCTGCAGAAGTCACGAAAGCCTAAGGGAACACGGATGTCAAAAAAATCGGGGAAATCGTATTAATAAAGAAGCACCCGGTAATTGTAGCCATATAACTGTCCTGTTCAAAAGAATGGTTATGTTATAGATGAAAGATTATAGGGGGAGGTCTGAATGATTCTAGTCAGCGCGTGCCTTTTGGGAATTAATTGCCGCTATGATGGTTTGGCGAGAAGTAACAAAGCCTTGATGGAGCTTGCGGCAGAGGGGAAGGTTATACCAATTTGTCCCGAACAGCTGGGGGGGTGCCCGACGCCGAGACCCAGATGTGAGATAGTAGGCGGCACAGGGGAGGACGTGCTTGCAGGAAGATGCTCTGTGATAAATGAGAACGGCACGGATATGACCGAAAGCTTCATAAATGGCGCCAGGGAGAGCCTGAAGTTAGCAAAAGCCTGTAAGGTAAAAAGTGCGATACTAAAGTCCAGGAGTCCTTCTTGTGGATTCGGGAAAATATATGACGGCAGCTTTAGTGGCAGACTGATAGATGGAAATGGTGTTACCGCGGAATTGCTGAATCAGAATGGCTTTGAGATTTATCAAATGCTCTTAAGACC
>JAAYBT010000117.1 GCA_012730015.1 Clostridiaceae bacterium | reverse complement strand
TATGTTTATTGCGGCGATGGTTGGCATAGACACGCGGACTACAATGGATATGGACGCAACTATCAAGGGCCATACATTGACCGCATCTGAAATAACCATAATCATTGAGAAGATCCTCCAAACTAAAATTGATGATGGTGCTGAATTCTCCCTGCTGGGCGTTGAGGAGATACGAGAGGAATCAGACTATCCCGGCTATCGTGTGTCGATTGGAGCTGTTTTCGATAAAACCCGTCAGACTCTTAAAATTGATATCACAACCGGGGACTTTATCACACCGAGGGAAATTGAATATAATTTTAAGCTGATGTTTGAAGAAAGGTCGATCAGCATCATGGCATATAACTTAGAAACGGTATTGGCTGAGAAATTTGAAACAATTATTACTCGCAGCGTTACCAATACCCGTATGAGGGACTTCTACGATATTTATATCCTGACCACTACGCAGAAATTTGACACGGACACTTTCAGGGCGGCTTTGGATAAGACGATAGAAAAACGCCATACAGCCGAACAAATGTCAGGCGTCACAGAAGCTATTGCGATGATTATGGAGAATGCAATAATGGTCAGTTTATGGGAGAGATATCAAAAGAAATATTATTATGCTGCGGACATTTCATGGGATATGGCTATCGGGGCAGTAAAATCTCTGGCAAAAAAGATAAATAGAATATAATCCATTTTAAATCAAAATCCCACGAGAGTGATGAATACTCTCATGGGATTTTATTATGTTCTTTTCAAAGCCGTAGATTTTACAATTGTTCTTCTTGATATCTCCGTATCAAGTCCATATGCTTATTTGATTTCTAATAAATGCAGTAGTGAGCTTTGGTTGCGATATATGTCCTGTCAACCTTTTTGGCTGTCAGGGAATATGTTGTTTATTGACATTTTCTTTTACATCAACCGTCACTCTATAAAAAATAAGTCAACGAAACTTTTGGTGGCATTTTATAAGAAAGAAATGTTATAGCAATAAAAAAATACAGTTTCCCGAGGTCATCAGCCTAGATGATAAGAAAAATTACGAGAGATAATATGTTATAACTGAAAGTAATTAGGCATGTTAAGAGTGCGATTAATATAAAGGGCTAAAACCAATCCGACGCAAATCACAGGATTTGATATGGTATTTTAGTGTCAAATCCTGAAAACCGATAGAAAGCAAATTACAGGAATTGGCTTGTAATTTTTGCGATTTTATGTTAAATTTACGCTTACTATAACAGGGTAGGGAAAACCCTATATCCTATAGTGGAATTTTTACAGGATTTGTGATTATCCTTTAACCGTTATTTTACGGGAAATACAGTTTTCCTTAGACGGGAAAATTACAGGAAGCAGCATTTTTTATAAGACGAAGAGCATTTATAAGATTACCCAGGAACCTACGATTTGCAATGCAAATCTGTTTATAGTGACCCTGTAGCTAAGGTGCAAATAAAGTAGAAATCAGCATCTGAAAACCAGAGAAATAGTTGAATCTTAGTTGAATGAAAATATAAACTCAAGAAAATACATGATTTTTGGAAGCAAATACTCCGTATTTTCCGACCTTTCCGGGTTTTGCAAAAAGCTTACTTGACTTTTAATCAAGGTGTCCCGCGTTCGAATCGCGGATGGCTCACCAATGTTTATCCCTGAAAACACTACGTTTTCGGGGATTTTTGTTTTGTTAGGGAGAAGATAAGCTTTCAGAAAAAGTTGAATAAAAGTTGAATGGGGATATTTTTATACCTCTGAATTGAATCTGAACGAATCATTAAGTCCGATTAGGCGTGGTTGATTTGAATAGAATCAAACACGATAAAGTTTGCAATAGTCTTAAGATCTATCATTGAGATTATGTTTGTCTGAATAATAGTATCTATATAACTATATTTGATAATAGTAGAGAAATATGTCATATTGTGTTAAAATGTTTATGGGTGTAATCTAGAAATTTATGCAACTAAATAAGTAATTTATCAAACTGGTATACAGCGAGATTTGAATACCATTGACTTTAGCTAGATGACTATTACACGACACCCGTCGCGAAAGAAGTAGTTGTATGAAATCGCGCGCAGGTTACGCCGCCACATCGTGTGGTGGATAAAAACAGATATTTTTGCGAGCAACTTAGAGAAATGAGGATATGTCATGGAATTCATAAAAGATCTTGGATTATTCACCATTGGGTCAGTAAGTATAGCAGGGGCTATAGTATTCATAACTAAATTCATAATTACAAAAGTAATTGATGGGATTTTTGAATCATACAAGTTGAAACTAAACAAAGAAATTGAAGTGTTTAAAATTGATCTACAGAAGCAAAGCTATGAACATAGTGTTACGTTCAGCAAATTACACCTTGAACGAGCTGCAGGCTGCCCTTTTCGCCTCCAAACAGGTCTCCCCTGTCTCCAAAGGCAGCTCTGAAAGCCTTCCGGTTCAGATTTGCAACATCGCCTGTATTGCCAATTATTGCAGCGTCATTGCCAAGACTCAGAAGCTCCTTCAGCAAAACAAGCCTTTTTCCGGGTGCAATGCCTGCATGCTCCAGCAGGAGCGCTCTCACCTCCCTGCATTCCAGATCGAACAGAATATCCTTCACAACTCCGGCCTTTTTACCGCTGTCCGCACAAATCACCGGGAGGTTCAATACCTCGCTGTATCTGTGCAGCATAAGCCCGCCTCCATATCACTAAATAAATCAATATTACTTTCGTTCATATTATTTCAATCTTTCCCTTAAAAAATTCATGCGCAAAAAAAGGAAAAAAAAGAAGGGCTCGGTTTCACCGAACTCCCTCCATGATTTCTGAGGAACGTATTAAAGCATGTTAAGATTGGCGAAGCTTGCCTATTGCCATGGATGAGCGGAATAATCAAAGCCCTCGTCATACGGGTCACCGGTCCATATCCAGTTTGTGTGGACTACATAATTGCCCTCGTATTCGCTTTCGGCGACATACCTGCCGGAGTTCATTATCTTACTGCCGCCTGTCGCCGGATCATACTGGTAGGTTTCAAACTTAAGCGGCCTTCCTCCATAAAACAAAGACGGGCCACCTGTAAAGCTATATGAATACAATCCTTCGTTGGTAATAAACTCCGTATATCTTACCAACGTCCCTCTGTTGAATTCCTGCAGCCTCCAGATAATATTCGTTCTGTCCTGGATTTTACCTCTTGTTTCCATTATATAAAACCTGCCGTGGTATTTACCTTCCTGATCAAAACGATAGATGGCTGAAATACTGAAATCATTCGGAATCAACTGATCAACCGGCGTATTACTAGGAGGTTGGTTATTGCTATCTTTATAGTCATAATAGATACAGCAGACAGGAGTTTCTTTGCCATTCTCACCAGGTCTGTAGAATTGGACCATAAGATTGCCGTAAATGGGAAGATAACCCGGCGCGCTTGACGGATAAGCGGTTTTCACATAAAGGTTCTGATAATTTAGCGGTTCAAAATCATGACCGAAATTAAACAGGGCAATATCATTTTTCGCTTTAGTAATCAATCCACTTTCCTGCACGCTAATCTTTACTGTTTCAATATGATTAGTCCTGGCATCCTTTACCTGCACATCATATGTTCCCGACTGCGCCGGTACGTTAAGCTGGAAAGTGCTGTTTTGTCTGTTCTGTGAAAGAACAGGATTGGCGGATACTATTTCCGAGTAAGGGTATGCTTCTCCGTTTTTACTCACATTAATATTAAGTTTTTCTCCCGCTGCTACCGTACCGGGAGCTGTAACCTCAATAAGCTGCTCATCCCCGAATACAATATTTGTCATATTGAGGTTGAAGTCCTTGGTCTGCAAATTGCCAAAGCCATCCCTTGCATAAATCTTTTTAGGTGCTCCTGCGCGCAGGTATCCCAGCATCGTGAACGTCATCTGCCAGTTACCCTGATTGTCAGTGAAGCCTTCCCAGCCCGGACGGTAAGGTTCATTAAATTGAACATTTACACTCTGACCTTCATTATTGCTGACCTTAACCGTCACTGTGTATTCCCTGTTCAACTCCGCAACGACCTTGTCCGCATAGTCCTTTTTGAACTTCTTCCTCTCGTTCCAATCGTAATCATCAATAACCTTATTCAATATTCCATTAAGGTACCCTGCCAAATGCGTCGTGTAATTATTGGACAGCCGCTCCATTAGATCGTCATTTAAGTAGGCTCCTCCTCCGACAATTGTGCTGCTATTGCCCTGCTGGCCGATAATGCCCTGAGCAGTCAGAAGCTCGGTATCAGACCATATAGCGCGCACATATCGTTCTATGTCCGCATTTATCCTTTCATTCAGGTACTTCGGGCTGGTTTCAACAATGTTGTAGAAAACGTCATACCAGTCCTTTCCGTCACGTATTTTTATCTTTCTGTTAAGACTGTTGTTCTTGTCATAATAATATGCGTAGGCTTTTTCATATTGAGATTCCTTGCTGGATATGGCTGCCTGTGCAAACTCCTTGATAGACATATTAATTATCGAAGCTCCCAGAAGTCCAATATTCGCACCTGCCTCGCCAAACCGGGCAATCATTGATCCAAGCGCCATCTCATATGCGCCGGCGGCAGCATCCGTATGCTTGCCGTTTTTTATATCAAAATATAACTGAATTGGGCCTATAACCTTTCCCATTTTCCCGATAGTATCATTCAGAGTTGAAAATCCCGGCAATGTGCCGTCTGCTATTTCCGATGCAATCGTGCTGATGTCGAACCATTTTTTAGCCGCATCCCACCCCTTGTTGAAAGCCAATTTGTCCAAATCGACGGCGCCAAGCCCTGAAACTGCCTGTGCGCTAATGCTCTCAACAGCGTAAAAATCAGGATGATAGTACCACACCTTAGCCATTGGATCATGGTAACCGTCCCGCCGCTTCTCAGCTACCGCAAACCTCGACAGGTGGTTTGTTTTAATTGTAATTATTCGCCCGCTCTGCTCATAGAGAATATCCTCCCATAAGCCTGTCGCCGTGTTATAGTAAAAGGCGCTGTAAGGCTTGGATTGCGGCATGGTTATTTCAATCTCGACAGGCGAAAAGAACCCTGTCTGGTTTCCAAGCTGAATGTCATAGGCCTGAACAAAGTCAAGCCCGGCGGCCGGTACAATATTATCGGCTTTTTTCACGGAAAGGACCTTGCTTCCGGTAAGATTCACACTTGGCACTGTCACTGCTACTACGCCTGATACCACTTTTACGGTTCCGTTTTCGGGGTTAATCTCCTGATAAATCTCGTATCCGTTTGCCGCGGGTGTAGCTTGTATGACCGCAGGCTCCAGCTTCATCGGTGGCACATACAGCTCCGACGTATTATTTACTGAGTCCTTGAATTTCTCATAGGTTCTTTTTACCAGTGCAATCCCCTGTTCCCTGGTGGCAGGTCCGAGCGGATCCAGTCGGTTGCCTCCCACACCGCCTATGATACCATTTCCGTTCATAAACCCTATAGCGTCAAGCGCCCAGCTTGAGATCCTGTTGCCGTCCACAAAGGTTATAAAATAGCTCCCCTTAATGAGTGAGCTGTCAACGGCCTGTAAGGTTCTATAAAACATAACCGCTATCTGCTCACGGTTTACATTGGCCTTCGGATCAAATAGAGTTTGCGCGGTGTTTACTCCGTTGACTATCCCAAGAGTGTATGCCTTCAGTATTTCCTGGTTATTTGTGTCGGTGAAGCGGTTTAGGGCAGGTAAAGGTGCGGTGTTTCCTGATAATGCTTCATACAGCTTCACAGCTAATTCACAGAATTCCTCCCGTGTGATACTCTGCTGGTAATTGCCAAGCACCTTTGCTGTGACTAATCCATATCCCTTTGCCTTTTCAATTTCCGGCACAGCCCAGTTACTGGGTGTTGAACCGTTGACGGCAGCAATTGCGGCAGTACCGGGGATGGTCAATAACATGGTTAGGATGACAACGATGCTGATAAATTTTTTCTTCATATTATCCATTCCTTTCACTTTAGTTAAGGCACAATGAATTTTTATTAATAATGAATAGATAGTTCAGAGTTAAATTATTCTATAATGTGAATAACTACATTTCGCTCACTATTCGGCTCACTGCTTGCTTCATTGTTATATTCACAAGAAATTTCACAGGGAATTTTCAATAGCTTTACCCAATGATAGATCAGCCTGCCTTGCTTGGTTGCGGCTGTCGAGGCGGTTGTCGAGGCCGCCGTCACTTCACGCTCAAAATAAATATCTATACCTTTTGAATTCTCCAACACGTACTTATCACGATAGCGCACTTCCCCACCGATTAAATCCTTATAAACCACAAGCAAGTAACCGTCTGCGTTTATTGTGAAATTGACAGGTTCATTTACATGACTGTCCAGAATGCTGATTATTTCAGCAGCTTCACCAGCTGATATAGAATCGTCATGTTTTGCTGCTTTTTCCGGCAAAATGCTTTCTCTGAATGATTCTTCTGTCCCATCAAAGATCAATGTATATTCTAAGGTTTGATTTTTTAATAACCGATCAAGATATTCTATTTTTCCGGCTAATTTCTGTTTTTCCAGTTCACTTTTCCCGGCGCGGCTCTCTGATCTCATTATCCGACTGGAAACACTCCTTATCCCAAGAAAAATAACTAAAGAAAGAAGAATTAATAGAGCAGCAATAATTATCTTTTTTTTGTTGCTTTCTATCTTTTTCATCATATATTATTCCTTTTATATAAATTATATAAAAGATATCAACTTAAAGAAAGTGAACTGTCAGTTTGGCAATGACAAACCAATTGGCATAATTCGTGCCAAAACCATTGCTTTATGTCAACTTTTGTAATATAATAACAGCAAACAGTTAATTTTATGAGGTGTTCTTGGTGACATTCAGCGAAAAACTTGATTTGATAATGATGATTTCTAATACAACAAACAGCGCTCTTGCCCGCGCTATTTCGATTGATTCCTCCTTTGTCAGCCGGCTCAGAAGAGGAGTACGTAATCCGGCAAGAAATGAAAACTATTTAAAGCCCATGGCAGTATACTTTGCCGGCAAGTGCAATTTTCCCTATCAAAGGACTGCATTGAACGATGTATTACAAAGTACAATAAACGTATTGCAGGAAGAAAAGAGTTTTCCGGAAGACAGCTCTCAATTAGCAAATCTCATATATCAATGGTTCTTGGAAGATAAAACAAGAGGTGTAAAATCAGTCGAGAATCTTCTGCACGATGTAACACGTTTCAACTTCAACAAATCACCCCAAAATTTAGCCACAGAAATTTCAGGCACTCCTGAAAATACAATCACTAATGGAACAGTCTTTTACGGAATAAAAGGCAAACAAGCGGCTGTTATTAGTTTTCTGTCTCTTGTTTTAAAGAATAAAAAACCTGTGACCTTGCTCTTCTACAGTGATGAGGATATGGAGTGGTTAACGGGTAGCAATGAGTTTGCCTCTATATGGAGATCTCTTTTGATTCAGGTTATTATGAAAGGCAACAGTATAAAAATTATTCATACCGTAAATCGCGGTCTTGACGAAATTCTTTCATCGGTTGAAAAGTGGCTTCCAATTTATATGACCGGCGCCGTAGAGCCATACTACTATCCCAAAACACGCGATGGAGTATTTAGACGCACCTTATGCATAGCTCCAGATACCGCTGTAGTGACTTCAAGTTCAGTTGGCAGCAACATAAAAAATACTGCCAATTTATTCTATACAGATCTGGAAACAATTTCAGCACTAACGGCAGAATTTAATGATTATCTTGACCTTTGCAAACCGCTTATGCGTATATTTACTCATTTCAGGAAAGAAAATTATTATTCCGTCCTGAACGGATTCGAAGAGGTTAATAGCCGAAGTGTTTTAAAAACGGAATCCCTTTCGACGATAACAATGCCTGACGAGCTTGCAGCCTCGATATATTCACGTTCATGCCTTGAAAGTGATGAAATGAAGCAGATGTTAGCCTATCATAAAATGAGAACAGAACGCTTTAAAGACAGCCTGCAAAATCATGAATTCACTGAAATAATTACTATTCCTGATATAAAAGCAATCTGTGATGGAAAAATCATTGTCAACTATTCACAAATGCTGACCGGAAATTGCATCTTCTACACACTTAAAGAATTCAGAGCGCATTTACAGAGCATTGTCAGATTGCTTCAAACCTATGATAATTATACTGTGCATCTTCTCGCTTCAAGTGAATTGGAGGGAATGATTTACGCCAAAGAGGATGTAGGTGTGCTTTTTGGCAGAATTACTCAGCCCTCAGTTCTATTTGCAACAAATGAGAGTAATATGACTTCCGCATTTTGGGAATATATGAGAATTGCTCTATTTAAATCACCAAAGAACACTGACCAGAGGAAAACAACAATCGACGCCCTAAATAAGATAGTTGAGGCCTTAATTGATTAAAGGCCTCGGAGGCTCATCTACCTTGTTCACGTAAAAACTTTTTGAAGGTCAACTCCAAGACCCGGAAAACAGGAGGACTCTGCACGTTCGTTCCCTTTGAAGCTGTAGACATGCCGGATAGTTTTATCCCCGAACACATATAAATATATTTCTTTTGATTCAGTATTGACCAACCAGTATTCCTGCACACCGGTATTCATATATAATTCAAGCTTTACTACATTATCCTTACTTGAAGTGGCTTCTGATAGCACCTCGACCACAAGTGAAGGGACGCCTGTATATTTGCCCCTTTTGTCCATTTTCTCACCATCACAAATAATAAGGATATCCGGCTGCACAACGCAAATATTTTTTTCACTTTTGACAAGAGTAACATCAAAAGGAGCAGTAAGCGGTTCACATTTTTTATTTCTGAACCAGTCGATAAACTCGCCGAATATTTCTTTTACAGCTTTTTGGTGAGGATAAAATTGTGACGCAAGAAAATAGAGATCTCCATTTATTAACTCGTACCTGCGCTCACTTTCCTTAGTAATCCTGAGAAATTCTTCGTATGATACCTTTGCATGGGTAGCTACATATTCAGGAGATGACTCGCAAAATTTACAATCATCCTCTCCATCCTTGAAAGCAGTAAGTCTGGCAACTTTTTTTCCGTTTTTTGAGATAATGACATCTTCATACTCTGTCAATTTAAGGTATTTACCAAAGCTATTTTGGATATCCGTCGTAGAAATTATCATTAAAATCCTTGTATGATATAGAAGACAACTAAACCATACATTCCTTTCAAATATTATTGCCCACTTTAATAGTGCACAACTTATATTTTAGCAACATTTTTGGCTATTTTCAATATTATTTTGGCTATTTTCTGTTAGGTTTTAGCTATAATATAGAGCAGTCTCCAAAAAACCCTTTACATTCAGATCATATGTGCCTTCATTCATAGCATATAAATCACCGCCTATATAAAATAAAGATTGCCGGAAAAAGCATGAGATAAAGTGTGAGATATGGACAACTTGAAACAATTTGTATAGAATAATCTGTGGTAAACATAAACACGGAGGTCATAAGACAAATGAACAATATATACAAAGAGCTTGGCGTCAAAATACCGGAGATCCTTCTTCCTGCAGAGGGCACAGACCTGACAAAATGGGCTGTCATAGCGTGTGACCAGTACACCTCCCAGCCGGATTACTGGCAAAGTGTCGAGGAAAATGCAGGTCAAAGCCCTTCAGCGTTAAGCTAATATTTCCTGAAATCTACCTGAAAGAAGAGGACAGGGACGTCAGGATAAATAACATCAATAAAACAATGGAACTCTATCTTGAACAAGGTGTGCTTCAGCCGCATAAGCCTGGTTTTGTATTGGTAGATAGAAGCACCCCGCACACCACCTCAAGAAAAGGCCTGATTATTGCTGTCGACCTGGAGTGCTATGACTACAATGTCGGTTCACAGTCTTTAATCCGTGCAACAGAGGGGACGGTTCTCGACCGTATCCCACCGAGGGTGAAGATACGCGAAAATGCACCAATTGAATTACCCCATATCATGGTTTTAATAGATGACCCAAAAAAGACAGTAATCGAAAGCCTTTATGCAAGGAAAGATACTTACAGAAAGCTCTATGACTTTGATCTGATGCAGGGCGGCGGGCACATTACGGGCTGGAAGGTCGAAGATGAAGAAAGCCTTGCCCAGGTGGCTTCCGCTCTCCAAAAACTAGTAGGGGACGTTTCTTGCAAACAAGGGGACGTTTCTCCAAAACCACTCCTTTTTGCCATGGGCGATGGAAATCACTCCCTTGCGTCCGCTAAAGCACACTGGGAGAATGTAAAGGCTTCTCTGAAGAAATCGCAGCCTGAAGAAATATCCGACGCTATTCCAGATCATCCGGCCAGATACGCTCTCGTTGAGCTGGTTAATGTCCATGATGACGGATTGGTTTTCGAACCAATCCACAGAGTTGTATTCGGCATAGACCGCACGAACATACAGAAGCAGTTAATCGATGCCGCACGCAGAATTGAACTTGATATTGATATTCAGCTGTTTGATACAAAGGAAGCTGCTAACGCAGCCATAAAAATAGCAAAAGACGGTATTACCACAGCCATAGAAGTGCACAAGGATAGCAATACCATAGCAAATGAGAGAAACATCCACACGGGTACGAAAATGCGGGAATATGCTGATATATTGCCATTTCCCGGTCTGATCATTAAACCATACTGCCGTCTGTATCCTCCAGTGCACCTGATACAGACGATCATCATCATCCAATAGATAAAGCCACCTGCCAAAAGTCCCGTTAAGCTTGAGCCTGACACTTTCCGGAAGCCCCAACCGACTTCGAATAAACTCGTGAGTCATTCTTTTCTTGTAGAGTTCCTGATAAATTTCTTCAAAATCTGCTGATTTACACTTGAAAGGAACCTCTACCTTTAATACAATGAAAGTGGTTGTTTTGTTGATAATTTGATATTATATCAAATTTAAAGGGTACGGGTGGTGCCGTACCCTTTACAACCACTTGCTGAAGCTTATTCTGTCGCACTTGTATGGATTTACTGAAAAATTACTTGTCGCAGTACAATATTATTACATATTTATATTGTTTTCCTAAATTTCCCATGTTATCCTATAAGAACACTTGTTCGTTTAGGAGGCATAATGTCGAATGCTGCTCTTCGCCTTGATACATATGAACAGCATACCCCTCAATTTTCATACC
>JAAYBT010000116.1 GCA_012730015.1 Clostridiaceae bacterium | reverse complement strand
GCAGAGGCTACGTGCTAAGACGCCTTCTGAGAAGGGCCGCCCGTCATGGCAGATTGCTTGGCATCAAGGATGCATTTCTCTATGATGTGGCTAAGGTGGTTATCAATGAATCCAGGGATGCCTATCCTGAGCTTGAGGAGAAGGCCGACTATATTTGCAAGGTCATTAAAATAGAAGAGGATCGCTTTGCCGCTACCATTGATCAGGGATTGACGATATTGAATGATTTTATTGCCCAGATTAAGGCTTCAAATGGTAGTGAGCTGCCTGGAGATATGGTCTTTAAGCTGCATGACACATATGGCTTTCCGCTGGATTTGACACGTGAGATTGCAGGCGAAGAAGGACTGACCATAGATGAGGACGGCTTCAAGGCTGAGATGGGCGAGCAGAAGAGGATGGCTCGTGAGGCATTAAAGAGCAAGGTCTCTTCGGCCTGGGGGCAGGATTTGACTGCCGGATTGGATAAGAGCCTGAAGACGGTGTTTACCGGCTATGATAGCTATGAGGATGAGGCTGAGCTTTCATATATTATACTGGATGGCTCTCATGTGGATAATGCCCAGCAGGGCGATGAAGTTACCCTGATACTTGATAAGACACCCTTCTATGCTGAAAGCGGCGGGCAGGTGGCGGATACAGGTTTTATTCGCACGAAGACCGGGTCTGTGAGGGTGAAGGATTGCCGCAAGACCGCCGAGGGGCTGTTCCTGCATTTGGGGACGGTCGAGGAGGGCATTGTCGAGAAGGGCACAGCAGTCAGGGCCTCTATTGATGTGGAAAGAAGGCTTGCGACGGCCAGAAATCATACTACTACGCATCTACTGCAGAGGGCTCTGAGAAATGTTCTGGGCGAGCATGTTACCCAGGCAGGCTCATACGTAGACTCTGAAAGGATTCGTTTTGACTTCCATCACTTCTCGCCTATGACCAGGGATGAGCTTAGGCAGGTGGAGGGCGAGGTGAACAGAAAGATTCTGGAAAATCTTACTGTTGATATACGCGAAATGCCTGTGGATGAGGCGAAGAAGGAAGGAGCGATGGCTCTTTTCGGTGAGAAATATGGCAATATTGTGCGCGTTGTAAAGGCTGGATCCTACAGCACAGAGCTTTGTGGCGGCACGCATCTAAAGCAGACCGCACAGGCCGGGTTGATAAAGATACTTGGCGAGAGCGGAGTGGCTGCCGGTGTCAGAAGGATCGAGGCACTTACCGGGCAAAATGCCATTGACTATTATTGTCAGAAGGAGGACCAGCTCAATGAGGTTGCCGGTGTATTGAAAACCGCGCCACAGGACACCCTTAGGAAGGCGGAAGCTATTAGCGCTGACCTTAAGGCTGCATTGAAGGAGATTGAACAGCTCAAGGACAAGCTTGTCAGCGGTTCCTTTGATGAGGTGCTCGAGAAGGCCGAGGATGTGAAAGGGCTTAAGGTCGTAATTGCCAGGTTCGATCAACTGGGCATGGAGGAGCTGCGCAATACCTGTGAGACACTTCGCAGCAAGATTGGCTCCGGCGTTGTGGTGTTGGCTTCGGCCTTTGGAGGAAAGGTCAGCTTTGTTGCGATGGCAACTAAGGATGCGGTAGAGAGGGGCGCGCATTGCGGCAGTATTGTTAAGGAAGCCGCAAAGGCAGCCGGCGGAGGCGGAGGCGGACGTCCGGATATGGCTCAGGCAGGAGGCAAGGATGCTTCGTTGATCGATAAGGCTTTAAAGAGCGCACTTGATGCCGTAAAGGCCCAGATAAAGTAGTGACACCACTGACCCACGCTAAACGAGGAGGAGTACAAATGGAAGATTGTGTTTTTTGCAAAATTATTAACAGGCAGCTGCCATCCAAGATTGTATATGAGGATGAGAAGGTGATGGCATTCTATGACATCAATCCGGTTACCCCGGTGCATGTCATTATCATACCAAAGCTCCACATTGCAAACGTTAATGAGCTTACAGAAGATAATTCTTATGTGATGGCTGACATTCATTTGGCTGCACAGAAAATTGCCGACAAGCTTGGTATTGCAAAGGAAGGCTACAGGCTTATCAATAATTGCGGAGAGGACGCGGGGCAAACTGTATTCCACCTGCATTATCACCTGTTGGGTGGGAGAAGACTTGGGGCAAAAATTATTTAGGGCAAAAACAAAATTGCGCCCTAATCCATGATACGCATGGGGAAAGCAGCTTTTGCATTGTGTAAAATGCGATACCTCTATTGACTTTATTTTGCAGAATATTATATAATGTAGTGTGTGCTACACATGGCTTGATTTCCCACAAGTAATGAAGCAATGTACATGGATTATTCCCGGCACAATTGCGACCATCGGAGGGAGGGATATACATGTCTGAAGTTCGGGTAAAAGAAAATGAGTCTCTCGACAGCGCTCTGAAGAGATTTAAGCGTTCATGCGCAAAATCAGGTGTTCTTGCTGAAGTAAGAAAAAGAGAGCATTATGAGAAGCCGAGCGTAAAAAGAAAGAAAAAGTCTGAAGCGGCTCGAAAGAGAAAGTTTAAGTAGACCGCTGACTAAGAACTGAGGCTCAATAGGTCATACGAAGGCTTATAATGTCCCAAAG
>JAAYBT010000115.1 GCA_012730015.1 Clostridiaceae bacterium | reverse complement strand
GCCGAGAATTGGCCCTCTCCAAATAACAGGATCGGTGTCGTTTTCAAGGAGGAGGTTGATAGACATAATATCAATCCCGGTCTTGCTTTTTAAAGGATACAAACCGAATTCACTACCAGTAGCCTTACCTTTAATGCCGAAAGCCTTCGGAATCGAGGGCCCTGTCACGTCTGCATCAAGGACAGCAATGTTATAGCCCATTCTTTTCATTGTGACAGCCAGCATGGAAGTTACTGAGGATTTGCCGACTCCACCTTTACCGCTGACAATACCGATAACCTTTTTGATGTTGCTTAGCTCATGCGGCCTTTCTCTGAAATCGGTTTTTGCTTCTTTTCTGTCTGCGCAGTCTTCTCCACAGCTGCTGCAGCTCTGATTACATTTTTCGCTCATTGTATCTACTCCTTACATATATATTTTTAAATGCTCTCCAGTGGATATATATTCTACATTTTCACCCATAACAGCTTTCAGCCGGTTATAGGATTCAATTCCTGTACAGTGGCAGGTATAATATTGCGAGTGAGTCTCAAGCATAAGATCTCCTATCTCATCCACAATATTCGGTGCTTCGTTTTGTTTCGTTCCGTGGTTGTAAAGATGAAATCCTCCGATAACGTAATCGGGCAAGCAGCCTTTTTCTACTTTGAAATGATCGATAATGTTAATTATTCCGTTGTGCGCACAGCCAGCGACCAGGAGAGTTTTTCCGTTCTCACTTATAATAAGGTTTTGTTCATGTGCGAAATTGTCTTGCGCAAAAACATCGCCATCTTTCATAAACAGATCAGCATTGCCTGAAGGAACAAACCTTTTGGGCACAACGCCGGAAAATAATTCAAGTCCATGGTCAATCACAAAGTGGTCACCACAGAACACAAATCGTTTATTCGGTAGCAGCGACTCGTCCAACCCAATATATGCTTTCACGCCTCCGGGTCTGTTTGCATAATACGGTTCAAAAGCCTTTTGATGCAGGTAGATCTTGGCATGGTTGTTGATGCCGAGGAATGTTTTCAAGCCACCACCGTGGTCATAGTGACCATGAGAAATCACAGCCAAATCAACCATTGTTAAATCGACGCCCAGCTTTTTTGCATTTTCGGCAAAAAGGCCGCTTGCACCCGTATCAAACAGAATCTTGTGAGTTTCTGTTTCAATGTAAAGGCTTAAGCCATGTTCGCTGCCAAGTTTCTCTGAAGATGTTGTGTTTTCAGATAATACCATTAATTTCATGCTTCTGCACCGTCACTTTCTTCGGATAGCAACTTCATTGTGCTGCTAAAAACTTCTATTACGGCAGCTCCGGCAGGACAATCTACATCCACTATGGTTTGTCCTTTATTTATTGTTGCTACAGCCTCTGGGTCAAATGGTATCCTCCCAGTAAACGGCAAGCCTTTTTCTTTGCAGAATTCTTCAATTTTTTCTGTGTTCGCGGTATTTGTGTCGTACTTATTAATACAGACCCCAATCTTTGTACGGAACGTTTCCGCCGTTTTTATAATGCGCTCCATATCACTGATTCCCGAAATGGATGGCTCCGCAACAATCAAGACCATGTCAACTCCACTGAGTGAAGCGATGACGGGGCATCCTATGCCTGGAGAACCGTCAATGATGGCCAGCTTAGCATCCGGACTCGCCATTGTCCTCATTTGTTTTTTAACTTCAGTTACGAGTTTTCCCGAAGTACCGCTTCCCATTTTCAGCTGTGCTGTTGAAAAAACGTTATTGTCGTCAGCATACAGCATCAACTCTCCCGCAATAGCAGGTTTCAAGGAAACCGCATCTACAGGGCAGAAAGCCTCGCAAACCCCGCAACCCTCACAGGCATAAGGATCGACCATAAAGCCGTTCTCGTTGGAAATTGCATCAAATCGGCAGTTTTCTTTGCATAGTCCACATTCAATGCATTTATCAATG
>JAAYBT010000114.1 GCA_012730015.1 Clostridiaceae bacterium | reverse complement strand
TGCGGTCGAGTCCCTGAAGGCCCACCACACCTTTTTCAGAAGCAAAGCGAATGAAAAGAGGTAGCATTATTTAACTTTTGCAAAGCAAAAGTATAAAAGACACCATCCTATTCGGAGGGTGTCTTTTTAGCGCCTCTGCTTGATTTTGCAAGTAATGGGGTTCAGTAAATATGACCTTCAAAACTTTTTCTCGCTGTTTTCATCTATTTGTTTACTGAAATGCAAGCTACCGTTAACAGTCATTCGAACAGTGCCTTCATCCTTCTTCCTAAGAGTGCTGCTGGTCATGTTGGACAAAATTAATGATTCTGCCGCTGTTTCTGTATCCTTTACTGGCTTACCGGAGAAAATTCGCCCCATATTTGATTACTCCAATCGCTAAGAATTTTCTACATAGCGCATTTTGTGATACAAGCTGTTTTGCTTCCGATGCACGATATACAATAAATCATGTACAAATATGCCGAATTTTATTACAATGGTAAAAGGTGCTTGACAAAATAGTTTGGAGAGTATGAATGGAGCTAAAGGGCAGGCTTAAAGCAATTGCTGAACAAATACCACAGTGTGATATATTATCGGATATAGGCACAGATCACGGTTATATTCCCATATATGCAGTAAAAAATAGTCTGTGCAAAAAGGCTCTGGCAGCCGATTTGAGACCGGGACCTCTTAAGATGGCAGCAGCTAATATAAGAAAAAAAGGGCTGGATGATAGAATTGAAACCAGATTGGGTGATGGACTTGAGCCTATAATGCTTGAGGAGTGCGATACTATAGTAATTGCCGGAATGGGAGGAGTTCTTATCAGGGACATTTTGTCGACTTCTCTTCATAAGGCTCAAGCTGCAAAGACATTGCTGCTCCAGGCGAACAATGCGATAGAGGCATTACGCAAATGGCTTTACGAAAGCGGATTTGATATTACCAATGAAATAATTACCCTTGATACGGGCAAACTGTATTGCATCATAATAGCACAATGGACAGGCAAGCCATGCGTAAAGGATGAGTTCGTATACTATATCGGGGAGAAGGTTTTTGAAGGAAACGAGCCCTACCTTCGCAGATATCTTCAAAAAAAGTTAAGAGAACTTGAAGTGATAATAGAGGGAAGAGCCTTATCCGTCACACCTATGAAGTGTGAAAGCGCCAATGGAGCAGGCCTGGAAACTAAAACCTGTCTTTTTATCAGGGACAATCTTGTTGAGTATTTACAAGGGAGTGATCAGTTATGACAAAGTGTTCGCGGGTGATTGACTTTTTTGAACAGCTGGCACCCAGAGAGTTGACAGAATATTGGGATAACACCGGATTGCTGGTAGGTAACAGGCATGCCAATGTGAATAGAATTCTGGTTTGTCTGGATGTTACAAGTGCTTCTGTAAATGAAGCTATTGCTAAAAAGGCTGATTTGATTGTTACACATCATCCGGTTATATTTAAAGAGCTCAAGAGCTTAAATGAGGATGATACGAAGGGAAAGCTACTTTACTCCTTGGTTAAAAACGGTATAGGTGTATACTCTGCACATACTAACCTTGACTATGCAGATGCAGGTGTAAACACTCAGCTAGCTTTGACTTTAGGAATCCGTAATGTTGAGGTTATGGGCAATGGGCCTGGAAAATGCGGCGTACTTGAGCAAAGAATGAAGCTTGATGATTTCCTTGATCATGTTCAAAAAGGGCTTAAAACACCATTTTTGAAGGTTGTGGGACATGCTGACGCCGGGGTTGGAAAGGTAGCAGTATTTGGAGGCAGCTTTGACGATGATTTGGGTGTTGTAATTGATAGTGGAGCTGATGTCATAGTGACAGGCGATGTGAAATACCATACTGCCATCGATGCTATTGAGGCCGGATTGTGCATAGTTGATGCGGGACATTTCAACACGGAGAGCGTGGTTTTGCCCTACATTGCTGATCAGTTAGCAGGAAAGTTCCCTGATGTGGAGGTGTTGCTGTTCGATGACGAGAAGGATCCATTTAGAGCAGTCTATTAAAGATATTAATCAAATGCTCGCGGTGTGATACGCACAAAACGCGGCATTTATATCCTATTGACTATTAATACTGAATGGATTAGTATATAAGTCCGAGAAAATATTGAATACATATTGAGTAAGCCAGATAATCGCAGGTATAATGTCGAAAGGCTGTATCTGAGGAAAGTCCGGGCTCCACAGGGCAAGGGTGCCGGGTAACTCCCGGTGAAGGCGACTTTAAGGAAAGTGCAACAGAGATATACCGCAAGCTGGAGGTTAGAGGTGAGCTTCTCACTTCTCGCTTCCAGTATTGTAAGGGTGGAAAGGTGAGGTAAGAGCTCACCAGCGGCATGGCGACTTGCCGGTCTATGTAAACCCCATCCGGAGCAACACCGCAAAGGGACATATTGGCGGCCCGTCAGTCCCGACAGGTGGCTTGAGCCATTCAGAAATGTCTGGCCTAGATAGATGATTATCCAATACAGAACCCGGCTTACAGGCTTACTCATTATACATTTGAAACACCAGCTCATGCGGCTGGTGTTTTTGTGTTGCATTATTTTTTGTAATTAAACAATAATATAAGAGTGCGTGCAAAAATATTAAAGAGGTGATTACGGCGAGAAAAGATAACAAGGTGACATTTGATGACTCAGATAACACAGAAGCTGTACAGGCAGAAACAGAAAAGGAGAAGCAGCAAAATGAACAGATAAAAGAGTTAGGTAAAATGTCGATTACCAATCCAAGAGGAAACATACATTGCCTTACAATTATTGGTCAGATTGAGGGGCACATCATTTTACCGCCTCAAAACAAGACAACAAAATATGAGCACGTGATTCCTCAGCTAATTGCAATAGAGGAGAGCCCGCAAATAGATGGCCTGCTTCTTGTGCTAAACACAGTCGGAGGTGATGTTGAAGCAGGGCTTGCTATAGCGGAAATGATTTCAAGCATGGACAAACCAACCGTGTCCCTTGTGCTTGGTGGAGGCCACAGCATAGGAGTTCCAATGGCTGTTTCAACGAGATACTCCTATATTGCTCCATCTGCCACGATGACAATACATCCAATCAGGCTCAACGGGCTTGTCATAGGGGTTCCACAGACATATGAGTATTTTGATAAAATGCAGGAAAGGGTGGTTAGCTTTGTTACCAGTAATTCATCCATTTCTAAGGAGGAGTTCAGGAGATTAATGCTCAAAACAGGCGAGCTTGCAAATGATGTGGGCACAATCCTATTTGGCGAGGAAGCAGTTAAAAGCAAGCTGATTGATTCAGTGGGAGGTCTTTCTGATTCCATGAACAAGCTTTACGAGCTGATTGCAGAAAAAAGAATGACCTCGTCTGTGAGATCAAATTTGCAGTCCGGAGGTGAGCTGCAGTGATTCTGTATACAATCATGCCAGCAGAGGTAGTGTTTCAAGAACAGACAAATAAAACAAAACCACGATATTCAATAGCTGAATACCGTGGTGAAAAGTTACTAGTCGAGCATATACAGGATGATAGTTATGAAATCAAACAGCTTTTAAGCACTTGTCCCTATTCCTTTTTAAACCCTGCTTTTCAGCCAGGTAGCATAGTGCGCAGGGAGGAGTTAAAGTAGGGAAGGTGCAAGCCTTCATCAAAGCTTAAATCTTTCAATAGATTTTTGCAGCTCGAGGGATGATACCTTTAGCTCTTCTGCAAAGCGTGAAAGCTCTTCTATACTTGAAGCCTGCTCCTGAGTAGAGGCAGTTACCTCCTCAGACGATGCAGCCGTCTCCTCCGATACCGCGGATATATTCTGTATGGCATTTATGGCCTGCTCCTTGTTTTCCTCCATCTGAGTGACTCTTTCAATAATTTGATCTACCTGTTGAGACAGGTTTTCCATTGAGCTCATTATACTCTTAAATATCTGAATGGTGCTTTGTACCGCTTCGTTCTGGGATGACAGAATCGCTTCTGTATCAGCCGCTTTTTTAGCAGCCTTCTCCGTTTGATTCTGAGTACTATTGATAATATTGGTGATTTCGCGGGCCGATTCCATGGATTGGTCGGCAAGCTTTCTCACCTCATCGGCAACAACGGCAAAGCCTTTGCCAGCTTCGCCAGCCCTGGCAGCCTCTATGGCCGCATTGAGGG
>JAAYBT010000011.1 GCA_012730015.1 Clostridiaceae bacterium | reverse complement strand
GTCTATAGAACAAACACTTCAGGAGGAAACTCCGCTGAAAAAGAGCAGTGATGATGAACGAGAATTGTTCTACTGCCCTGTATATGAGGGGTTTGTTGAGGATTATGACTGCTCTGAAATCTGCGTAGGCATACGATACGGGAGGTTTTTCAACGAGGGAATCCCAACCTTGTTGGACATTGATGTGGCACTAGCGCGCAAAAAGCTTTGTTTCAGCTGTGTACGCTTTCCACCGTACTTTCAGCCTTCTGCTTTAAACGGTGACCGGGGGAATACTTGATGATGGATATGTAGATGTCATCACGGATAAAGGGGTTACCACTGTCACTGCTAAAAAGAGCGGTGTAAGCAGCGATGCACTCATTGGGGTGAAATATCTCATCTTTCCCGATACAACGGAAATGATACCGCAGGCTAGGTGCCAGTCTGTCAACCGGTGGTTTTTTCAACATACCAAAATAATGGTGCCATGCAAACATGGCACTATTATTCTATTTCTCATCCAGGTACTTCCACAGGTTATTTAGTGTCAGTAAGCTCTGCTCATGGGTGAAGGCCGTACTGGGCGAGAACACCAGAGAGGTGGAGCCTGTGCCTTTCATGATCTTGTAGTCGTACACCATATCTACCGAAGTCTTTGCCCAGCTGGATATACTATTGGCGTCCGTCCACGCTACTCCGTTAGGGGGTGCAGTGTTTACGCCTATAATTTTCAGTACATTTGCAAGCATAGTTGCCGCCTGCTCGCGGGTCAGGGGAGCGTCGGGGCTGAAGGTACTGTTGCCCGTCCCCGAGGTAATCCCCAAAGCAGCAGCCGCCCTGATTACCGGGTCGGAGGTGTCACTAAAAGAAGGTAGTACCGTAAGTTTTGATCTTGCTTTTGCAATTTCATCTGCATTAAGACCTTGCAGGCCAAGATGCTGCTCAATGTCTGTCAACTCCTTGGCACTGAGGGGATAGGTTCCGGTACTGGGTTCCTTCTGAAGGGCTGGCGCCTCAAAGTCGAATTTAGCAAGGGGAGTAGTGGCGCCCTTTTCAGTTATGATTATACCATCAATTGATAGCGCTCCCCTTCCTTCGATGCTAACGTAAAAAATATAATCGTCGTAGGGTCCCAGGGTCCTTGTCATTGTAAACTCACCCGTTTCTCCGGATTTTCCTGTTATACTGACACCTGGAATCCATTGCTTATCAACATCTGCCTTAATAGAACTAAAGGTAGAATAAAAATGCTTGTCAGGAGCTTCTAATATCTTATACTTGAACCGGACTTCATACGTTTTTCCGCCTGTAAAAGCCAGTTCCTCAGTATTCGTGCTTAAAATGGGATACCAATCAGAGGAACCATCGCTCCGGCCCACCAGGGATCGAGACCCTTCAATTCTTTCATCGAGATTAGCACTTACATGACTTGTATCTAGGAAGGCACAGCCTTGTTGGGGAGGGAACGTGAGTAAATCCTGTTTATATATAATTCCCTCGGCAGGCATATTGTAATACTGCTCTAGCAAATGAACAGCAGCCTTGCAAAACTCTGCCCTTGTGGTGGTAGATGTATACTTATTAAGTAAATCAGGGGTTGCTATACCGTAGGCAACTGCACTTGTTATGCCTTCTTCCGCCCAGCTTGACATACCTGTGACTGTTGCGCCTATGGTTACAGTGCCAAGCTTGTTATAGCCTTTTTGCGCATCCCACATATATTTATTTGCAAGTCTTATGGAATACTCCGGCCGACTCTGAAGGCTCTTGGTGCTGTCGGGAAGCCACAAGGCCAGCGTATAATTCCCCGGGGCCAAATCAGCAGGAACTTGAATGTCTTTGGCTTCGATATTATATGGGCCGGCGTAGTTGTCACCGCCGAGCCATGAACGGACTTCCACACCGTTAAGCTGAACATTACGTCGTATGTTCCCGTTATCAAATACCAGATAAACAGGACGCGAATTGATGGGTCCGGCATATCCGTCATTGTCGATGACAGCAGAGAAATCAAATACTTCACTTGGATTAGCGAAATTACTAAAGGTTGCGTTAACAAGACGTAAACGGTAACCTGTTTTACGCAGTAACCGCTGATAGGTGGTTTCGGCGGGATCGTTTCCTGACGCAGGGAGGTTTGTGGTATACCAAATCTCCGGAATGCTCCAAGAGCCGTTATATTCTGTCATATTCGTATTATAGGAATCATCCAGAACCTTATAACCATCCAGATAGCCTTCTGTTGCTAGGTTTGGATCCGTTTCGCCGCCATAATAACGATTAAAGCCATCGGATGTGGTTAGTTCATAAACATTTTTTTTGCCGGCTTGAATGTTCGGGGGGATATATGTCCCCCCATTATGATCACTTTGGGCAATACCGTCATTGTGCATTCCAAGACGGTTCTTCTCTGATTGTGTGAAAATGTTGTTTTCAAGCAGTTCCTCCAAATAATCGGGATAACGTATAACTACTTTTATATTATCCGGTGTTGTCTCAAGAATCCCTTTGACAAGGGTTGCCCGGGCGCTTTCACCTTCGGGATTCGGGGCTCCTAGCCGATCTTCATATGTGCTATATCGGTTGTCGTGCCATTCGCCCCATGGGCCAAAAAATCCGGCTTCAATGGCCAGAACCACGTCGGCGTTGGCTGCAATAACCTTGTTTATCTGCCGCATATGGCTCATGATGGTATCGAGGGGAACATCCACCAACCAGTCCATACTCATACTGTACGCACCACCGCGAAGAATGATTTTCATGCCTGCTCTACGAACCTCTGCAAGGCCTTTATCCAGATCATCTAGAAAGGACTGGGGTAATTGAGGGCTGTCAGCATAGTTGTCAAGTCGGATATAACTGTGCATAATTCTTGAAGTTACAGCTCCTGCAGAACCTTGTGTCATATATGGACGATAAGCCATGAGTAAACTTGAACCAGGGAAAAATTCTGGGGAGAGGATATCCACATACTTACAAAGTCCCCGTTCAGGATTAGGAAAAATAGTTTCGTAGTCTGGTGTGTAGGTAACTGTCTTAGCCGCAACCGGGTCGGCGGTCACCGCTAAGCATGATGAAGAAAGGAAAACCGACAAAGCAATCACCAGTATAGAAATTCGCTTACTCATTAGGAAGTCTCCTCCTGTCTCAGTGATTTATTTGTTAAATGAACCAATAACGTACTAACTGCTTTGGGGCCATGTGATGCTATTTAAATATGTCGCAAGAGCATTTATCCAGCAAACCTTTGCCGGCGGCTCATTTTGAATGGATACAGATTTATATTTATTGCCAGATAAACTAATAACTCCAGTATACATCTTTTATTACTCCTAAAGCAACATATTATGTTAGCTACAGTGCATTAATCTTGTAAATATATAATTATGTTGGGACTTTTATGTATAGATGAGAAACTGAGAGAAGGTTGCCAGGTACCATGTTATTCTTTAGCAAGCATCATAACGTACACTTTTTGCTGAAATAATGCGCAAGCTAAGAAATAAAATTAGACACGATGATTTTAAGGCTGTTCAGCAGTACTTGTAGCAGATAAAAGCAGTATAGTCGCCGTATGAGAGATGTTTCCGCAAATAATTTGTAGAAAATTAATTGAATAGGGTATAATTACATTAGCAAATTGCGAAATTACATGCGAACGACAAGGAAGTACAGTGCACTTCCGTATATAGACTTTTCCGAGCTTTTATCAAGAGTAGTAGAGGAGGAGAAGTAAAATGTATCGTCGGTCATATTACTGTGTTTGTGAAGGTCAACAAGAAGAAATGTATTAAAGCATATTGAACGCTTATTAAAGAAACCTCAGGAACGTGTTGTTACTTTTAATCTTCATAGGTTCGTTGAAGCATGATCAGCCAAAAATCATAAGGAACATTGAAACGGTGCAATTATTATTTTAGTGACTAACGAGGTGGAATAAATAATGAATAAATTAATAATCAGGCGGGAAACACCTGCTGATTTCAAAGCGGTAGAACATCTGACAATGAGGGCATTTTGGAATATTCACGGCCCGGGATGTAATGAACATCTTCTTGTCAGAAAGATCAGACAGTCGCAGGATTACTTACCAAATCTCAGTCGGGTTGCTGAATTGAATGGAAAAGTAGTTGGGGCAATTTATTATACAAAAGCTAAAGTTGTTGAAGACAAAACAGAACATGATGTAGTTACATTCGGGCCATTAGCAGTAGAACCAACTTTGCAGAATTCCGGTGTCGGAAAAGATTTGCTTGAGGAGACCATTCAATTAGCCAAAGAGGCTGGCTATTCCGGAATTGTTATTACCGGAGAGCCTACATACTACCCCAAAAGAGGCTTTATGACTTGTGATAGGTTTGGTATTACTGATGCTGAAGGTAAAAATTATGATGCGTTGATGTGCTTGCCGCTTAATAAGGAATTGTTCAATTCAGTTCATGGCAGACTTTTCGAAAGTCCGATATTTCAAGAATGTGATAATGATGAGGAAATAGAGCAGCTTGAGGCAGAGTACCCTACATATCGCAAGGTAAAAATCAAAGACGGTTTTTTGATGCTTTTAGATAAGCGGTTAGGAGTCATTGAAGCTGCGGACGGAGATGTTTATTATGTGAAGTTTTGGGAATTATCAATTCCGGCAAAGTTAAGTAAAGACTATAATAATGATTCTGCAAGACCGAATGTGGGAGATGATGTTATGTTCATTTGGAATAATGGCGACAAATCAGAGATCATCTCTGTATGTAAGAACATGTTGGAAGAGTAATTTGTTGAATACTGCTCATGTAACAGACCCTTTGTATGGATAAAAACATGGTGAATAATATTATGATTAAAAGAATTATTACATTTAGTTTGCTTATGGTTGTTTTTATATTGATTTTAGCTTTTTATCCGGGGAGTACTATTTTTTTGAGAAATGGAGCCTATAGTGCTGAGGCTGCTGTGCGCACAGAAAATAGTGTTTCATTGTTTTTATCCGATGAATATTTTTCTGAGATAGATGCATTGTTTGACAAAATCAAAAAGGAAAATCGTCACCGTGGTATTTTTTACGGTTCGGAGAAAATAGCAGCAGAAGTTGTTATTAATCAAATGATGGATGACTTGGAGAATAATATTGATGCCTTACACAATCATAGAAATTTTTTCCGTTACTTTGATAGCTTTGACAAATATATTAGAATGTTAGATGGTATTACGGAACGTATGCATTTTTTTAGAAATACATTGAATAGCTACAGCGGTGCACCTACGGATTTAGATGCCATAATAGATTTGGCAGCTCGCGGTGAATGGCATTTATTTAGTGCAAAATTTCATAGATTTAATTATGAAGATATTAACGGAGCTTTAAACGTTAAGTTTATATCAGAGGGGGGCAGGTTTGAAGCTGTATATAATACTGGAACCGGAAAAATAGTAACTGATCCTGCCAATATGGGAACATACAATTTTGCTCCTGGTTCGATTAATCCCATACAGTTTTATATGCATGGCAAATATGATAAAAAACCCTGGAAAAAATGGGGCAATGTAAATGGGTTTTCATATCATGACATAATGGATTTGGAATCAGGGCAGGGCCCGGACGCTGAAATTAATAATAAAAAGGTTGAAAAGTTGATACAGAAAAGAATAGATGATTTAAAAAAAGACAATACCTTAAAGCTTAATCAATGAACCTCCCATTATCCATATAACGATGGTAAATATCAGAAAAATATTTTTATGCAATAAATTTCAAACTCATCCGTCATATATAACAAAGGGGATAGGAAACAAATGAATGAATAAAGATGAAGAAGGAAAACTCTTTGGTTTCTTTGTGAATGAGGGGAAAAAACTAAATAACTATGTGCGTAAGAAAATTCGAAGTATAAATGATATGGATGCAGAAGATATAGTTTCGGATGTAATGATAAACTTATTCAACAAACCTGATATCACAGCTCGCATTGAAAATCTTGCTGCATACGTTTACAGGGCACTCTACTACAAGATTATTGATTATCTTCGGAGTGATAATAGGACGATATCACTTGAAAGCAACTTTGATGGAAATGGAGAATGCTTATTAATAGAGATTCTTGCTGATAAATCTACAAGTGTTAGCAATGAAGCAGAGAGAAAAGAATTTTTAAGTAAGCTTGCACAGTGTCTTAGCTCACTTGATCCTAAACAAAGAGCTGTTTTTATAGCGACAGAATTCGAGGGAAAGTCTTTCAAGGAATTATCTTTGCTGTGGGATGAGCCAATCGGGACCCTTCTATCAAGAAAACATAGGGCAATAAAGCTTTTGCAGAGAATGCTGAAGGATTATAGAAGAGAATAAAAATTATGGAGGAGTAATCATGAGCAGACTTAAAGAAAGATGGGGAAACACACCCAAATGGGCAAAAATTATTAGTTATATTATTCTCGGAATTCTAGGCGTCATAGCATTGGGGTTTGTCTTTGGATATGCAATAAAACTTTTATGGAACTGGTTGATGCCTGAACTTTTCGGTCTAAAGGAAATATCATATTGGCAAGGAATAGGTATTTTTATTTTGGCGCGCTTGATCTTTGGTTCTTTTGGGGGGAATAGCAACGGTTCAAAATCAAGTAATAACAAGGATCAAAAGAGCTGTCCGGACGAAAAGGATAAAACGAAGGAAAAACAGGATAGCAAGGGATACAATGAAGAGTGGTGGGAAAAGGAAGGCAAGAAGGCTTTTGATGACTACATAGACAGAGCATAATTCTATAAATGAATAATTAATTTTGATATCGCAGATGCATTTAAGTAAGTTGC
>JAAYBT010000113.1 GCA_012730015.1 Clostridiaceae bacterium | reverse complement strand
TTCACGGGCCCTTTCACGGGTTTATCAGAGGCTTGGTTTATAGTTTTCCTCATGGCTTCACTCATGTATATCAACCCCCTTGTATCTTGCTATTGCAGCGACGTCCTTGTCGCCTCTGCCTGATATATTAATGACAATAATCTGATCCGTCCGCATCATAGGCGCCAACTTCCTGGCATAGGCAACGGCGTGTGAGCTTTCTATGGCAGGGATGATACCCTCGGTGCGCGATAGGTATTCAAAGGCGCTTACCGCTTCTTCGTCCGTAATGGCTACATACCGGGCTCTGCCTGTATCGTTCAGATTTGCGTGTTCAGGGCCTATTCCCGGGTAATCAAGCCCGGCTGATATAGAGTAAACAGGGGCTATCTGACCATACTCATCCTGGCAGAAGTAGGATTTCATTCCGTGAAACACTCCAACCTTGCCATTGGTAATTGTCGCTGCGTTCTTTGGATTGTTTACGCCCAGGCCTGCAGCTTCACAGCCAATCAAACTTACCGATTCATTCTCAATAAACTCATAGAAGGCTCCCATGGCATTGCTTCCGCCGCCAACACATGCGACCACTGCATCAGGCAGCTTGCCCTCAGCCTCCATGAGCTGTTCCTTTATTTCCTTTCCGATTACTCTCTGGAAGTCCCTTACAATTGTGGGAAATGGGTGTGGCCCCATTACAGAGCCCAGGACATACAGTGTGTCATCCATTCGAGCTGTCCACTCCCGCATTGTTTCATTTACGGCATCCTTTAGCGTCATGGTCCCACTGGTTACAGGGTGAACCTTAGCTCCGAGCAGCTCCATTCGAAACACATTTAAAGCCTGACGCTCTGTGTCTTCTTTTCCCATGAATATTTCACATTCCATATCCATAAGGGCAGCCGCTGTAGCTGTGGCAACGCCATGCTGGCCTGCGCCTGTCTCTGCTATAACTCGAGTCTTTCCCATTTTCTTTGCCAAAAGCACCTGGCCGAGAACATTGTTAATCTTGTGTGAGCCTGTATGGTTGAGATCCTCCCTCTTAAGATAAATCTTTGCTCCGCCCAGATCTCTAGTCATTTTCTGTGCGTAATAAAGCAGTGACGGCCTGCCGGCGTATTCCCTCAGCAGGTCCTCCAGCTCGTTTTTAAAGGTGTTGTCATTGCTATAGAACCTATATGCGTCCTCCAACTCCTGAACGGCTTTCATCAATGTCTCCGGCATATATTGCCCTCCATAAATGCCAAATCTTCCTTTTTTCATATTGCTCTCCTTCCTCGTCGCATTGCTTCTCGCCTGACTGTTAGCATTTAAGCAACAAAAAAAGCTCCTGTCCTATATCCATAGGACAAAAGCTTGTAGCCTCTGCGGTACCACCTAGATTGGTGCAAATGCACCCACTCATTAACGTACACTCATACGCTTTCCCTTGGTAACGAGTGGAAATCCCGTTGGGCATTACTAAGTCAAAGACCTTTCTTCCCACCTTTATGAGCCCATTCCATACCCCCTATCTTGCTGCAATCTCACCGTTTGCAACTCTCTTTGAAGAAATCGAAAGTATGTACTCTTCTCAATCAACAGTTTGAATATATGTATTTATTTTCTATTACTTTACTACATAGCATCATGAATTGCAAGTGTTTTTTATATAAAGGCGGAAGCTTTTCCTAAGTTCACTAGCCGTAAAGCCTTAATGCTCAATATTTCAAGAGTTGTGGTGCATATTTCTTGTTTTTTAGCCTTTTAGGCCGTATTTGAGCGTTTTTCCCAATAATAGCACTACCATAGTTGAATAACTGAGCAGTTAACTAAAAAATACTGATGTATTTGATTTGAGCTCCTGGTCATGTATAATATCAGTAGAAACAGGGTTTGATTTTCTGTCTCGATAGTATTGCAGGCACATATATGGGTAGAGGATGATAGGCATGAGAGTGGAAACTAAGAATTTAATTATCCGCAATTTTGAACTCTCGGACGAGAAAGATTTGTGCGAGTATATGTTACAGCGAGTAAATGTCGAATTTGAATCCTACCCGAATTTTACTCCCCAAAAGGCTAAGGAAGAGGTTGAATATCGTTCGAAAAGCGATGAGTTTTTTGCAGTGGTTTTGAGAGCAAAGCACAAGGTTATTGGTAATATTTACTTAGGTAAAAGGGATTTCAACGCAAGGGAATTAGGGTATGTGCTTAATCAGGATTACCAAAACAAAGGCTATGGCAGCGAGGCGTGTAGGGCTATGATTGAATTTGCTTTTGGGGAAGGGGTTCACAGAATTTATGCTGAATGTGCTCCGCAAAATGTAGCATCCTGGAAGGTCATGGAAAAGGTAGGATTAAAGCGAGAAGCGCATTTTAGGAAAAACGTTTCTTTTCATAACGATGATAGAGGAAACCCTATATATTGGGACACCTATGTGTATGCCGCCTTAAACCCAAATGAAAAGGCTGATGAAAGCATAGATTAGGACAGACAAATTGCTTGCAGCATTCGTTAAATAAATGAGGATATAAAATAGGAGGCAAAATTCATGGATAGATTCGAATACAAAACGCTCTTTACAGACGCAAAAGGTGCACTTGGAGGTAAGGTTGACCGGTATGAATACCAGAATCAATTGAATGAATTAGGCTCGCAGGGATGGGAGCTGGTAAGTGCGGTTCCTGCTACGCAAAGCTATGGTAATACTAGATGGGTAATCTCAATATTCAAGCGAAAGATGGAATAAACCACCTAACATAATATTACAGGGATAGAATAGGTATTAAAAAACTAATGCATTTTGGTTTTCTTTGAGCTATAATGAATTTATCTTAATGAAAGGGTAAGGTATTCAAGAATGAGGATTTGCTAATTCAGCGATTTAACAAAATTTATCGGGGCTGTTTACGCTCTGTTTTGTGCTGGATTGGCTTTTATACATTTGACTGCCTTGCTTTGTAGTGTTCTTGGCTTTTGCCGGATGCTGCGCAATCTTTTTTGGTTGATGAGGTCTTTCCTGCACAGATGATGTGAGAGGAGAGACTTTTTTATGTTGCTTTTAGATGCGAGAAACATTAAGAAATACTATGCCGACAGGCTCATCATTGAGGTTGATGAGTTGAAGATATACACCGGTGACAGAATCGGGGTAGTTGGGTTGAATGGATCCGGCAAGACGACATTGATGGATATTCTGTCAGGCTCCATTGAGCCTGATGAGGGTCATGTGAGGCGTTACTGTGAAGTAGCATATATCCGGCAGTTTGAGAAGGGGGAGACAGAGAGGAAAGAGGGCAAACTAATCAGTGAATTTGAACTTAATCAGAAGCTGCAACGAGATGGGCTCAGCGGCGGTGAACTCACGAGATTGAAAATCGTCGAAGCCTTCAGTACAGATAATGCTCTGCTTTTTGCGGATGAGCCAACCTCAAACCTTGATTATAAGGGGATTGAGCTACTGAAGCAGAAGCTGGATAGGCTGGATTCCTTTGTGCTCATAAGCCATGATAGAAGCCTTTTGGATACACTGTGCACTCACATACTTGAGATCAGGGACGGTAAGGTGCGCATGTACAACGGGAATTATACCTTTTACCGGCAACGGTATGAAATGGAGCAGAACCGTGCTGCTTGTGAATACCAGAAATATATCAGTGAAAAAGCCGCATTGGAGGACGCTATTTCAAACCGGACTAAAAGGGCTATAAAAATGCGGAAGGCTCCCAAAAGAATGGGTAATTCCGAGGCTCGGCTTCATACAAGGGCGGCAAATGAGAAGCAGGAGAAGCTTCATAACACCGTAGGCAGCCTTGTAACAAGGCTTGATAAGCTTGAGGTTAAGGAGAGGCCAAGGGAGCTACCGTCTATTAAGCTGGATTTCTCATTGACAAATCCGCCGGAAAACAGATTTGTAATCACCTGTGAGAAGCTAAGCTTCAGCTATGGCCATGTCCCAGTATTCGAGGATGCAGGCTTTAGGCTTTGCAATGGGCTTAAGACGGCGCTCTGGGGTGAAAACGGTTCGGGAAAGACAACATTGCTGAACCTGATTGCCTCAAGCTACGATGTAAAGTCATCGCAGACGCATCAATCGCTTTTTTCAGTCAATGCAGCCGATGCATCGAGGTATGTGGCGGATTCCGGCTCGCCGAATTCTAATAAGAATAATGCTTGCTGGAATCATGGAGGTGGCAATATAAGCATTGTGCCGAAGGCCAGGATAGCCTATTTCCGTCAGGGCTTTGAAAATCTTATGCCACACGAGACTGTGCTGGATAATGTCATGAGCGACAGCGTGCAACAGGAGACGGTTGCCCGTACTATTTTGGCCAGACTTCTGCTACAAGGGGATGCTGTACACAAGCGGGTGGAGGTGTTAAGCGGAGGAGAAAAAATTAAGACAGCCTTCGCAAAGCTTTTTGTTTCAAATGCCAATGTTCTGTTGATGGACGAACCTACCAACTACCTTGATATGAAGTCTATCGAAGCGCTGGAGAATGTATTAAAGGAATATGAGGGGACGGTTCTCTTTGTCTCTCATGACAGGTCTTTTGTAAACGGCATAGCGGAACGGCTTTTAGTGATAAAGGATAAGGGGATAGAAGCTTTTGATGGGGGCTTGGAGGAGTATGAGGAATACGAGTCTGGCAAAAGCTCCGGCGGCAGAAACTCCTCCGGCAGTAAATCCAGCGCAAGTTACTCAAACGGCAGTAAACCCTGTGAGGGCATGGTAAAAGATGCTCACAGAAGCACACCTGAGGGAATTGAGCGCACGATGCTTCAAATGAGGCTGACAGAGATTATAGCTAAGCTATCCTCAGCCGGGGATGATAGGGATAGGTTGGAGGAAGAATATAACAGGCTGACAGAGCTTTTACGCCAGCCTTGATGGGTACAGATAGTGGCGCAGAGCCTGCATCATAGATGCATGGCCTGCTTTGTAGGTACTGCCGCATATAGATGCAGCGCCTTATAGATAATTATCAATCATTTCCTGTGTGACGCCATTGTGGAGGCATATTTGCCCATAGAGCTCTCCGCTCTTTCTGATAGTGCGTTTTTGCGTCTCGTAATCTACATGAATCAACCCAAAGCGTGCGGATTCTCCCTCGACCCATTCAAAATTGTCCATCAGGGTCCAGTGGTAATAGCGTTGGACCGGGATGCCTTCTTCACTCAGCTTAGAAAGCTCAAGCAGATGCTGATATATGTAATCGGAGCGGAAAGCGTCTTCCTGGTCACAGGTACCGTTTTCCGTGATCCATATTGGCGCCTTGAACATTTTGTAAGCCTTTTTGCACAGGTCGTATAACCCCTTGGGATAGATCTCCCATCCCAGGTCATTCCTTTGGGTGTTCGGCATGACATCATCCTTAAAGCCCTTGAATCGGACGGCACTGCGACTGTAGTAGTTAATCCCGATGAAATCAAAGAACCTTCCCTTGCCCATAGGCGCTCCAAATCCAATGGGGAATCTGAGCCTCCCTGTAGTCATGGATTTGACGATGGCGCCCTGAAACATATGCTCCATTACCTTTGCAGCTAGCAAATCAAGTGGGTTCCTACTGTAGGGATCGAAAATGCGCAGGTGGTTAGCTACGCCTACCATGGTGATGCCCTTAAAGCCCATCTTTTTTCTGACTTCATGTATGGCTCTATAGGAGGCTATGTGGCACAAGGTCATGTTTTTGAACACCTTCAGGGCAAGGCCGAGGTTTTTCTGCCCGGGAGGCCAGTCGCCAAAGAAATAGCCGTTTGCAACATATACATTCGGTTCGTTTATTGTTATATACTCACTGACCAGATCACCAAGATTCTCAACCACATACCTTGTGTACCTTTCAAAATAGCCGACAGCCTTTTCATTCTCAAATTCGCCCTCATCTCGCAGCCATAGGGGGCTTGAAAAATGGTGAAGGGTCACAAGGGGTTTGACGCCGTTTTGAATAAGCATTTCTATTTCATTGCGGTAATGAGAAATTGCTGAAAAATCGAACTGACCATTATTAGGCTCTATGCGGCTCCATTCCAGTCCCAAACGATAAGCCCTGTGATTGAGCTGCCTTATAAGGCCTACATCCTCCTCGACCCTGTTCCAGTGGTCGTTAGCGCGCAGACATGAGCTTCCGTCAAGGATTTTACCCTTTTCGCACCAGTCATACCATGTGTTATTTCTGTCGCCGCCTTCTATTTGTGTGGCAGCAGTGGCAGAGCCCATGAGGAAATCGTCCGGTAGCTTGAAAGGCTTGTACATGATATCCACCCTCTCTATGTAAATATAATAACAGATGCATTTTAGGAGTTATATAATAATATTACAGCATTTGGTGAATACTGGCAACAGGGATCAAGTAATTATATCCACGTGCTATCAGCAACGTTTGCGGAGCATGTGTTTCCCTCTCCAACGACCTGCTTCTTAGTACTGCTGTTTTGGGGAGGGACTGTCATACCCGTGAGACAAGACTGCTTACTATGAAATATTATTTTGTAGAAGGGGGCGTTGCCTTGGGTGCTTGGAAACACAAGCGGAATAAATAAGCTTGAACTTTACGTACCAATATACTAAAATGTACGTGAAACGCACACGAAATAACAGCATTATAACAGCTTTGAAGACCGGCAGGAGGTCGAAAATTGAATATTGTTGAAAAAGAGTTTATCCCCGTTTTTTTAGGTAGTGATATCAATACGTATAGCATGTCCAGAGCATTTTATGAAGCTTACGGTTTAAAATCCTTTGTTATAGGGAAAGTCAATGCAGGACCCAGCTGCAACAGCAAAATCATAAATTTTCGTGCCGTTAGTGATTTGGACAGGCAGGAGACCTTTGTCAGGATAATCACTGAGCTGGCGGAAAGCTACTCTGGTAAAAAGATTATTTTGATAGGCTGCGGTGACAACTATGTAGAGCAGATTATCAGGAATAAGGCAGAGCTGCCGGAGAGTGTAATTACGCCCTACGTGGATGAAGAGCTGATGGGTAGCCTTTTAACGAAGCTAAAGTTTTATAAGATTTGTGATCAACACAATATAGATTATCCGGGCACCTTCATTTATGACAGGTCTATGAAGGACGACTTTGAACTGCCCTTTGGCTTTCCGCTTGTTGTGAAGCCATCTAATGGCATCAAGTACTGGCAGCATGAGTTTGCGCAGCAGAAGAAGGTATATAAGCTGGAAAGTGCCCAGGAGCTTAGGACAGTCATCGGTCAGATATATGATGCGGGGTATGATGATCAGCTGATTATACAGGATTTCATTCCGGGGGATGATTCGAATCTACGGGTCATGATTTGCTACTCCGGTCAGGATAAGAAGGTCAAGATGATGTCTTTGGCTCACGTTATGCTGGAGGAGCATACTCCCCACGGTATTGGCAATACTGCTGTATTAATGAATGAGTACAATCAGGAGCTCTCGGAGACGCTTAGAAGGTTTCTGGATAATATCGGCTACCGCGGCTATTCGACCTTCGACATAAAGTATGATCAGCGAGATGGAAGGTACAAGATACTGGAGATAAATCTCAGACAGGGCAGGAGCAATTATTATGTGACTGCCGGAGGGAACAATCTGGCGCAATATGTTGTCGAAGATTATATATACAATAAAAACCAGCAGCTTGAGATAGCCAATGTCAGAAACCTGTGGACGGCCATTCCCCTTGGAGTAGCATTTCGATATGTAAGGGGAAGCGAGAATCTTGAGCAAATGAGGCAGCTGGTCAGGGAAAAAAGAGTCACCCACCCTCTATTTTTGAAGGGGGACAACAAGCCCAAAAGAATGCTCTTCCTATACAAGTGGCAGCTTAGCCATTACTTTAAATTCAGGAAATATTTGAAGTAGGAAGCGCGCAGTGCCTAAAATGCAGCAGCTAATGGAATAAACCTATGTAGGCTTGAGAAATATGCAGCAAACAAAAGAATAAGAGGTGTAATGATTGACTAGTGAAGACCTATTTAGCGCAAATGAAAAGAACATAGAGAGCAAGGCAAAGTACGAGGCATTTTTACAGTCGCATCCCAAGGGGCATTTTATGCAGTCGCCGCAGTGGGCGCAGGTGAAATCCTTTTGGAAAAACGAAGTGGTGACGGTGGAGGATGAAGATGGCCGGATAAAGGGCTCCATAAGCCTGTTAATCAGGAAAATACCTATTCTACCCTTCACTATGATGTATGCGCCGCGAGGGCCTGTGTGTGATTCTCATGATGCCCAAACGCTGAAGGAACTCCTTGAAAAATGCAAGCGGCTGGCTAAGAAATACAGGAGCTATGCCCTGAAGATGGACCCGGATATAGAGATAGAGGATAGGCAGTTTGAGCAGATCGTTAAGGACCTCGGCTTTAAGGTAAGCCGCGGACTGGAGAACTATGAGGGTATTCAGCCCAGATTTGTATTCAGGCTGGATTTGAGAGGCAAGACAGAGGATGAATTATTGATGGACTTTCACCATAAGGTCCGTTACAATATCCGCCTGGCCGAAAGAAAAGGAGTCGTGGTCAAGGTCGGGGGCAGGGAAGAGGTAGCCGCATTTTATGAAATGATTGTCGAGACCGGAGTACGTGACAACTTCGTTGTCAGAAGTAAGGAATATTATGAAAAGGTCTTTGACTGCCTGGCACCCGAGCATTTGAGGGTATTTATTGCCTATCACGATGATAAGCCTATCGCCGGAACAATAGCTATCCTTTATGGAAACAAGTGCTGGTATTTGTACGGCGCCAGCCGCAATGAGCATCGCAACCTGATGCCCAATTACCTCCTTCAGTGGAACATGATTAGGTGGGCGCTTGAATCAGGGGTTGACATTTATGATTTCAGAGGGGTGCCCGGAGATGGTGATGAAAACAATCCTATGTATGGGCTTTATAAGTTTAAGGTAGGGTTCAAGGGGAAGTTTGTAGAGTTCGTGGGCATGCTTGACTATGTTTTCAATCCCTTTGTCAATTTCCTGGCAGAAAAGTGTATTACCGCTTTCAGAGAGTTTAGAAGGAAAGTATATAAAAGAAAGTAAGATAACAAAGTGAAACATCAATCTGAAACAAAAGGATTTACCATTCTAAGTATTGCAAGTGTTATCAATAAACTGCTTGGCTTGCTTTATGTACCCTTTTTGACGCTTATCCTGGGTAATGTGGGAAATGGCATTTATGACGCGGGATATAAGATTTACCAATTAGTATTCATGATTACAAATGCCGGCATTCCTGTGGCTATATCAAAGCTGATTTCGGAGCAGGCAGCAGTTTCCCGTTACGACCTGTCCCACAAGACATTGAAGGTGTCCGGAGGGTTGCTGGCTGCAATTGGCGCACTCCTAAGCATAATCATAGCCGTCTTTGCAAGGCAGTTTTCTGTCATGATTGGTTTCCCTGAGTCCTACATGACTATTCTTGCGCTTTCGCCGACTTTGCTTTTTACATCAATATCCTGCGCCTTCCGGGGCTACTTCCAGGGAAGGTCCAATATGGTGCCCACTAGCATTTCTCAAGTCATAGAGCAAGGCGTCAACACAGTATTTACGGTGCTGTTTGCATGGATAATGTACCGTTATGGTACCAACTATGCCGTAAGCCACGGAATTACTGGTGAGGCAGAAATACGCCTGGAGGCGGTTAAGTTTGCCGCTGCCGGCGGCACTGTGGGAACCTCGCTTGGGGCACTGACCAGTGCACTGTATCTCTGTAGAGTTTACATAAAAAATAAGGCTGAGATAGTTGCTGAAGTAATTGAATCTTCTCGGAGCGGCCAGTTTATTGACTCCACAAAGATGATATTGAAAAAGATTTTCCGGTATGCTGTTCCAATTACTCTAGGTGCTGTTGCCATATATACAGCCAGCCTTATCGACCTGAGATTCACAAAATCCCAGCTGATTGCCGGAGGCTTTAGTGAAATTGATGCAACCGGTCTTTATGGGATACTTTCAACTCAGTATTTGAAGGTACTGTTTATTCCTATTACCTTTGCTACTGCCCTGGCTACGACAATTCTGCCCTCGGTCTCGGCTGCTTCTGCCAGAAATGATGGGGGTTTGCTGCACAAGAGAATATACAAGAGCATAAAGCTGATCCTTATGATAGCAGTGCCCTCGGCAGTCGGTCTGACAGTACTGGCCAAGCCGATAATATACAGCATTTTCCCTCAGTCCCCCGATGGCTGGGACTTACTAATGGTTGGGTCATGGACGCTGATACTGATATCTCTGGTGTCCATACAGACAGCTATTTTACAGGGGATGGGGAAAACCTATGTTCCCACAATACACATGGCGATAGGCCTGGTATTGAAGGTTTTTGTCAACTATAATCTAATAGTGATTCCGTCAGTCAATATAAAGGGCGCCATTGCAGGCAGTGCGGTCTGTTATGGATTTGCTGCATTTATGAACTATAGGTCTATAAAGAAGCTGACCGGTGTGAGATTGAGTGTAAAGCGGCTATTCAACAGGCCACTTACTGTATCTGTGGTAATGGGCGTTTTAGTTTTTCTGATATATCATGGGCTTACCCTCATGACGGATTGGCTAATAAAGTCCCCGTTTTTGCAGAATATAATTTGCACTGCCATATCCATAGGGGCTGGAGCACTGATTTACTATCTTCTGATGATTGTTGCCAGAGGTATAACTGAGGATGAAATCAGGAGCTTTCCTAAGGGCGATTTGATTCTTGAAATCACCAGGAAGATTCCCTATATGGAGAGGTTTATCTAAGGCTTTTGCGATGTAACCTCGCAATATATTGTTCAGCGGAACGTAAAACATGCTACATCGAAAAGTGCCCTTGTCTAGTAGCCAGTCCTTTGCCGCCTTCTGATTCTTGAAATTTTTCGCAGGACCATTCTCAAAAGCACTAAAAAGCTGAGAGCAAGAAGTACGCCCAACAGCACGTATGAGTACTCCGGCTCAGGGGCTTCGGCTACCGTGCGTAGGGGAATATCTGCCGGAACCGCAGCTATTGATTTTGATGCGAGAAGATTCACCTTGCCAAGTAAAACACCATTGTCCCAGTATTCTGCATAGCCTAAAACATCGCCTTTTTTGACCGGAGCTATTACATTATTGTCTACAATCACCTTTGTTTCAATGTCTTCATCGCCCTGGCCTATACGAACTGCGGTGCTGAATTCACTTTCAGTTACCAGGCTGAGGATACTCTCGTTCTTGTCGGCTCCCTCAACAGTTACCGTTTTCACATTCATGCCCGCCTCAGATACAGTCTGGAGTGAATAGTTTTCGAAGCCGTAACGCATCAGTTCCTTGGAGTAGCCATATACCATATTGGGCTGCATGACATGCATAACAACTGCGATTATCTCCATGCCGTCCTCTCCCAAGGCTGCTGTTACAAGGTTGTTACCGGCCGAAGCCGTATAGCCTGTTTTCACGCCGATTACAGTATATCTGTGACCTATGTTATCCAAGGTGTAGGGATTAGTATTGTCATGCCAAAGAAACTGGTTTGTAGTCCGCAGAGGATCCCAGCTATCATGCTTGTTCGTTATGGGCATGTGGTTGTAATATTCCGTTGAGACAATCTCCCGAAACTTGGGTATTGTCATGGCATGGCGGGTTAGGATGGCCATATCGCGAGCTGTGGATAAGTGCCCCTCATCCTCCTCATCGGTGTCCTTGCCGCAGGGGTTCATGAAGGTTGTGTTGACTGCGCCTAACTCCTTAGCCCTCTTGTTCATTATATCCACATATTCTTTGCGCGAGGGAGCAAGGTTTTCAGCAATTATATTGGCAGTCTCATTGGCGGACTTGATCAGAAGCAGGTTCAGCATGTTTTCCAGAGTAAGGCCTTCTTCTCCTGCCATTATTCCGACGTTCATGCCACCTCGGCCTATATCAAATACGGCCTGCTGGGAGACGGTCATTTCCTGATTGAGGTCACCGTTCTCCAGCGCGACAATTGCTGTCAATATCTTAGTGGTGCTTGCAGGCGCTATCAGCAGGTCAGCGTTCTGCTCAGCCAGAATACGGCCTGTTTTAGCTTCAATTAGAATGTATGGTATGTCATCGGGTATGCCGATGGATTGCGCCTTGGTTGAGATAGGAAAAAGCATAATGGTTGACAAGAGTACAATAATTAAACATAAAAGATTAAAAGAATAAAGACTTAAGGATTTTTTCATATGTGACTCCGGTATTATCATTAGTTTAGTTCGGGATGAATAATATTATCTCCCGGGGGAATAAATTTATTTTAGTATGTTTTATAGCATTTTATCATCTTTCCTCATATTCTTCAAGATGCGGGGTTGGAGAAATGATGCTGATGTAGTACAATATACCGTAGAAAAAGAATAAAGAATAACAGGTCAATGTTCTTGGGAGGGTATTCTACATATGAATTTCAAGGTTTTTGCCAGGTCGCTGTTTTTAGTATTACTGACAATAACTGTTGCGTTTGTAGCATATGCAAATGTTATAAAGCCGGGCGAGCTCAGCAGGGTTGTGAATGACACAACTAAGGCCGACACTACACTGAATAAGGGTAATCGCGGGGAAGAAGACACTACTAATAGGGTAGACACCCAGACTGCCACGGCGCCGGAGGACGACATCCCGGAGCCCTTATATGTGAAGGAAAACACAACCATTTTGATCAATGTTCTTGGCGACGTTGCGCTGGGGCAGGATTGGCGATACAAACTTGTGGATGGCTTCGATTATGTTTTTGACAAAAGGGAAGGCGATTACAGCTATTTTTTCTCGGAGGTTGTACACCTGCTAAATCAAGATGATTTAACCATCGCAAATCTTGAAACCACGCTGACAAAGGAAACCGAGCAGGCAGAAAAGTATGATTACGGCAATAATTACTGGTTTAAAGGAAGGCCGGAATTTGCGCATATTCTGAAGGCCGGCAGTGTAGAGGTTGCCAATCTGGCAAATAATCATACATATGATTTCGGCCCGAAGGGCTACGAGGATACAAAGCAGGCTCTCGACGATGCGGGAGTTGAGCATTTCGGTTACAATGATGTCTTGTATAAAGAGGTCAAGGGCATCAAGATAGGCATAGTCGGGTTCAATCAGCTCGGAGAATACGAACAGGGCCTAGACATGGATGTGTTCAAGGCCGAGGTTGAGGAAATGACGAAAAAGGTGAAAGCGGAATCCGATCTGGTGATTGCCAATTTTCATTGGGGAAAGGAATACAAGTACCTTCATGAGAAGCTGCAGACGGAGCTTGCATACCTGGCCATAGATTCCGGGGCGGACATGGTCATCGGACACCATCCTCATGTATTACAGCCAATTGAGCAATACAAGGGCAGGTATATCGCCTATAGCCTGGGTAACTTTTGTTATGGAGGCGTTAAGAAGCCAAAAGATTATGACACGGCTATTTTTCAACAGACATTTGTCTTTGACTCCGATAATGTTCTGCAGATTATAAAGGATCCCAATATCATTCCCTGCTCAGTTTCATCTGCCAACGGCTTTAACAACTACAAGCCCATGGTTGCATCCGGCGAACAGCGGACCAGCGTATTTGAAAAGATGAACTACACCCCGGCTCTGAGCGAAGAAGAGAAGGCCGCTGCGGCAGGGAAGACTGATATGGTGAGGCTCGATGCGGCGGTGAAGGATATTGTTATTGAGATGAGATATGCCGGGAGCAACAATATCATAGGTAGGCCCGTATACGACTCTGATGTTGCATACCTTCGCAAGGGAACTGCGGATAAGCTGGCAAAGGCGAATGAAATTCTTCTTAAGCAGGGATATAAAATTAAGGTTTGGGATGCCTACAGAGCTAAGGCACATCAACAATTTCTTTATGACAATGCGCCGAATAAGGCTGTTTTCTTGAACCCGGCTAAGGGCTACTCTGTTCATACCAGAGGAGCTGCCGTTGACTGTACCCTCCTTACCCTGGATGGCAAGGAGGTCGACATGCCAAGTAGCTTTGATGATGGGACAGCCTTGGCATACAGGGATTATTTGCAGTGTACCCAAGAGCAGAAGCGCAATTCGCTGATACTTGAGGATGCTATGAAGAGTGTGGGATTCCTCCCACTCAAAAATGAATGGTGGCATTTTGACGATGCTGATTACAAAAATTACAAGCCCCTTGATGTCTATCCCTAGGGTATTTTGTGATACAGGCGACCCAAGTGCTACATGCTGACGAGCGCAGACGATGGTCTCCACGGCGGTGAGACAAGCTGGTCAAGACAACAACTGAGGATGAGGTAGAAGATGGAAAGATACGCTCTTGAAGTATATATGGAGAAGCTACAGGGAGAGAAGCTGATGCTTTATCACAACTGTACTCGCGAAACCGGATTGAAGGTAATCGGAAATGTTGCATACGATTCAAACAAGACAACACCCAATACGCTGTTTGTCTGCAAGGGGGCAGGCTTCAAGGAGGTTTATCTGGATGCGGCGGCTCAAAGCGGGGCAGTTGCATATATTAGCGAAAAGGATTACCACAGGGAGCTTCCCTGTATCATCGTCAATGATGTGAAGAAGGCATTGGCTCTTGTTGCCGAGATTTATTACAATTACCCCGCCATGAAGCTGAAGCTTATTGGCATCACCGGAACGAAGGGCAAATCTACGACGGCTTATTATGTGAAGTACATATTGGATGAACTTCTACGTGAGCAGGACAAGCCTGAAACGGGTATTATCTCGTCCATTAACACATATGACGGTGTTACTTACGAGGAGTCCCATCTGACCACTCCCGAGTCTCTTGAATTGCAGATGCATTTCAATAACGCTGTGAACAGTGGCCTGCAGTACATGGTTATGGAAACCTCCAGTCAGGCGTTGAAATATGGTCGGGTGCACGGCATTGAGTACGATATTGGTGTTTTTCTTAATATTTCTGAGGATCATATCAGCCCTATAGAGCACAGTGACATGGAGGATTATTTTTCCGCCAAGCTAGCGATTTTCGGCAATTGCAAAACGGCCTGTGTAAATATGGAATCTGAGAGGTTTCCTGAAGTAATGGAAGCGGCGAGAGCTGCGGGTAAGGTGCTTACCTTTGGCATAAATGAAGCAGCTGACATATACGGCTACAATTTAAGGAAACAGGGCTTTAATACACATTTCCAGGTTAGGTGTGACCGCTTTGACAGGGAGTTTGTACTGACCATGCCCGGCCTTTTCAATGTGGAAAATGCGCTGGCTGCCATCGCTGTGGCCTACACACTCAGGATTCCGGAGCGACACATATATACGGGACTAAGAAAGGCGCGATCAGGCGGAAGGATGGAGATATTTGCAAACAGGAGCAGGGACAGGATTGTTATTGTAGATTATGCTCATAACAGGCTGAGCTTCTCAAAGCTTTATGAAACAGTTAGAGAAGAGTTCCCAGGGATGAAGATTTACACCGTATTTGGTTGCCCCGGCGGCAAGGCATACCTGCGCAGAAAAGATCTGGGGCTACTGGCCGGGTTGAATTCAGAAAGGGTATTCCTAACGGCAGAGGATCCGGGCATGGAGGATGTTAGGGTCATTAGCGAGGATATTGCCCAATATGTCCGCCAGAACAACGAGAACTGTGAGCTAATAGACGATAGGGAGGAAGCGGTTAAGGAGGCCATACTGACATCTGAACCGGGTACAATTATACTGATTACCGGCAAGGGTGCAGAAACACGCCAAAAGTACGGGAAAGAGTATATTCCCGTACCATCGGACGTTGAATTGACAATAAAGTATCTGGCGAAACTGGAGAATCACGAAAATGATTAGCTGCTACGCTGTCTTTTTATGGTTATACTCAAAGATAAGACTATTTCTTCTTGCTGCGTTCATATTATCAAGCCAATCCATTAAATCCCCTCCCTTCAAGATTAAACATTATCACAATGAAGATATTGCTACCTTGCTTTTCATGCACAAGTAAATCATGGAAGGCTCAAATAAGTATAGCATTTGTGCTTTTTGCAGCCAAGGCAAAGCGAAAAAAGGATGGATTACCTATGTAATAATCTACCTGTCTTTCATTTTTATTTATCTGCCTATGTTTGCAGAAAGGTCATTTGGCGATCACGAATGGCTGCGGTCGATTTTTTCTGCCAGCTCATTAAGATAAACCCAGCGATCCATTGCCTCTTCCAGCCTGCTCTCCAGATCTTTCTTTTCCGGAAGAAGCTCCTGTAAGCATTCAAAATCAGCCGAGGCAGCGTCGATACGGGTATCAAGCTCACTTATTTGACTTTCGAGTTCGGCTATGAGGCCGTCAATTTGCTCATACTCCTTTTGCTCCTTATATGAGAAGCGAAGGGGTCTGGTCCTCTGTGCGGGCACCTTAGTTTCCGGGGCTTTCACCTGACTTGATTTTGTGGGGCTGAGTTTTACGGTGCCTTGTTTTGAGTGGGTCGATGCGTTATTGGTGGCAGATCTCTCGCAGTTCGTCCCTTTGGAAGCGGTCGCTCCGCAGTTCGCACCTTTGTAGTTTGCTTCCTTGGAGCTTGTACCCCCTGACTTCGTCCCTGCCGAATTCTGTTGATTGTTTTTCAAGCAGTCAATATAATATGAGTAATTGCCCTCAAAACGATCCACCGATCCATTGCCGTCAAGGAGAAAGATTTTTTCAGCTATTCTGTCCAGAAAATATCTATCATGAGATACGGCAATAACGGCGCCCTGAAAATCGTCCAGATAGTTTTCAAGGATGGTAAGAGTATGGATATCAAGATCATTGGTAGGCTCGTCCAGAAGCAGTATATTCGGCGCACTCATCAAAATACGCAGTAGGTAGAGCCGCCTTTTTTCTCCGCCGGACAGCTTGGATATAGGTGTCCATTGAGCAGACGGAGGAAAGAGAAACATCTCCAGCATCTGTGAGGCACTGACTGTACCGCCATTCACAGTAAGGTATTCGGCCTCATCCCTTATGTATTCGATGACCCGCAGGCTATCGTCCATCTCACCATTTTCCTGAGCAAAGAAGCCGATTTTTATTGTTTCGCCGGTTTCTACAAAACCTGTATCAGGTTGTAGCCTGCCTGCAATCATTTTGAGCAGCGTAGATTTTCCTGCGCCGTTTGGGCCAACTATCCCGATCCTGTCATCCCGCAATACAATGTAGCTGAAGTCTCGTATGAGCTCCTTATAATCATATCCCTTGCCCACATGGGATAGCTCGATTGTCTTTTTGCCAAGGCGGGTTGAAACGGTCTGTATCTCAATTTTATCGTTCACAGACAGAGCCTTTTGGTCCTTCAGCTCCCTAAATCTTTCCACTCTGTACTTTTGCTTTGTGGAACGTGCCTGAGCTCCCCTGCTAATCCATTCAAGCTCACGGCGAAAAAGATTCTGGCGTTTCCGTTCGGAGGCCTGCTCCATATCGTCTCTTTCGGCTTTCATCTGCAGAAACCTGCTGTAATTGGCTTGATAAGAGAATAGCTTGCCTCGATCCAACTCAATAATCCTGTTACATACCCTGTCGAGAAAATATCTGTCGTGGGTGACCATGAGCAATGCTCCACTGCGGCTGTTCAGAAGCTTCTCCAGCCAGTCCACAGTTGTATTGTCAATGTGGTTTGTAGGCTCGTCCAGAATCAGCAAATCAGCCGGATTAATCAGTGCAGCCGCCATAGCGACTCTTTTTTTCTGACCCCCGGATAGTGTAGCTACCTTTGCATCAAAGTCAAATATACCGAGCTTGGTGAGTATAGACTTAGCATCGCTTTCCACAGTCCAGGCTTGTTGATTCTCCATCTCCTGTGTAAGTGAAAGAAGCCTTTTCTCTAAAAGCACGTCTGTGGGAGTTTTCTCAAACTTCTGCCGAGCGTCCTCATAATTTCTTAGAAGCTGCATAAGGGGAGATGTGCCCTTGAAGACCTGAGCCAGCACTGTTGTATTCTCATCGAATAGAGGGTTTTGAGGCAGGTATTCTACCCGCAGGTCGTTGGCATGAATGATTTTGCCCTCATCCGGGTATTCTACGCCGGCGATCAGCTTCAATAACGTAGACTTGCCTGTTCCGTTTATTCCGATGACACCGATTTTGTCCCCCTCATTTATCCCAAGGGAAATCTGGTCCAGTAGAACCTTCTCGCTATAGCTCTTTGAAATTTTTTCAGATGATAACAGATTCACCTAGCGATACATTTCCTTTCTCGGCTCTTGGCCAAAGTATATGGGGTATGCCGATTATGCCAATTGTAATCAAAGGCCTTTGCGATGTAACCTTAATCAAACTTAGCAGCACAATATGAACTACAACAAGGAATTATAGCATACATTAGTTGAATTTGCATAGGAGCCACAGCAATCTATAGAACAGGTTGATTTATCAAATGATCCTAAGACCTGCGCCTCTATAGGCAGGGGATAAACAGATTCGCACTTCAGTGGTGGGTTCAATCCGCCTCGGAAGAGCACTTGATAAAATGCTCGCGGCGCGATACACACAAAATGCGTAGGGAAGGCGCTAAAGTGCCCGCAGCGTATTTTACTTTGCAAAAACGCGGTTTGGCTACAATTCGAGCAAGCACTAATTGAATCTGCATCTATCTTTGAAAATGTCGGTACCACTCAAATGAGTATGTTGACCGTATACCTCCAATGAACCACCGGCGGAATTTTTGCATAGTATGAATAGAAAACGTATTATGTAAAGGTGATTTCTTATGGCAAATGTTTATGTATATAATAACCAAAGCGGGGCAATGGAATACTATGCGCTGGCAGAGTCGGATGCAATGCCCTACAATATCGGAAGAACACTGACGGTGAACGAATTTCGGGGAAGCTCACGGGCAGGTACTCTTTGGACTACCAGACGAGCAATGGAGGCTTTCAACGTGACCAGAACAGCCTGGGGGCGTCCCATCTATGTGGGTTATGCTTTCAAACGCATATGGGAGGGAGGACACGCCGCCATGTCACAGCATTATGCAGGCGTATCCTTCGATGTGGGACAAAATCTTGACAGCGCCACAAGAGACCAGCTTCGTGTGACGGCAGAGCAAACCGGTGTATGGAGCTATGTAGAGCCGGCTTATCTTACGCCCACATGGGTGCACTTCGATGCTCGAGCTACTCCACCCGCATGTGCAGCAGGTGGTTATCCACTAGTAAGACAGGGAAGCGTCGGTAATTATGTACTTACGTTGCAGGATGCACTCAATGCGCTGGGCTATACCGGCTCAGGTCTGGATGGCTATTTTGGTAGTGGTACACGCAATGCGGTAATCAGCTTTCAACGGGCTCAGGGGCTTGATGCAGACGGCATTGTTGGTTGCCTGACCTGGGAACGACTCACGGAGCTTGCCGTATCTATAGGACAAACTGCGACGGTAGTGAATCCTTAACGGAAGCCATTTCTATCGGGTTGTGATTAAGTTGTCATCCATCAACATGTCAGCACCTAAGAATGTTAATATGCTCCGATAAATGCCCAAATATACAAGTGTTGTGGTGCCTTTTTACGATAAAATGCCCCTTTTCGGCCTAAATCACGACTTTTCAAGGGAAAAATCACTACAAAACATGAATTTATGAGCATCGCATTAAATTTGAGAGCGAATTAAAATACCAGCTACCGCGGGTTAAACATATGTTCAAACGGCGAGAAGCCTGATGTTGAAATAGACCTTGATTATCCACAGCCCACAGGATACAATAACCGGTATATATGGTAAAGTGCGAAAGCTGAATAATATAGGCCGATAAATAATGAAAGCCGATAAATAATGAAAGCAGAGGGCGGGCATATGGATAACAATATGATTAAGAAGGTACCCACACAAGAGCTTAAAAGCAGGCTGCAACGTTTTAGGGCTATTATGGACTCAAAGGAGCCTGAATGGAAGCTGGCTTTGATTATAAGCAAGGTCAATCAGTATTATTTTACAGGGACAATGCAGGAGGGCCTGCTTTTGATACCCCGAAACGCAGAAGCGGTATACTATGTGCGGCGCAGCTATGAACGTGCTGTCGCCGAGTCGCTGTTTCATGAAATAATGCCCATGCAGACATATCGTGATGCAGCTGCTGATGTGGCAACTGTGGTTGGCAGCTTGCCTGATACCGTTCATCTGGAAGCGGAATTCGTACCCCTTGCCATGTATGAGCGGCTGCAAAAATACTTTGGCTTCAAAGTGTTCAAATCGATGGATGCCTGCATGTCTAAGGTCAGATCTGTGAAAAGTCCCTACGAGCTGGATTTGATGATGAAGGCAGGGAACATCCACAAGATAGTGTTGGAGGAACGTGTACCTGCCATGCTGGAGTCAGATATGACAGAAATCGACCTGGCAGCGAGGGTTTTTGCAGCCCTTGTGGAGGAGGGACACGATGGAATAGCACGCTTCAACATGTTTGATACAGAAATATTATTGGGGCACATCGCCTTCGGAGAAAGCTCACTATATCCCACATATTTCAACGGGCCCGGCGGCAATTACGGGCTAAGCCCTGCCATGCAAATGATGGGAAGCCGTAATCGCAGGCTCGGTGAGGGAGATCTGATATTCATTGATACCGGGTGCAGCTTTGAAGGCTATCAGTCGGACAAGACCATGACTTATGTCTTTGGAAGGCCGTTGCCGACTCATGCTCAGGATATCCATAAAAGATGCGTGGAGATTCAAAACAGAATCGCACAGATGCTGAAGCCGGGCGAGCTACCATCAAGCATTTACAATAGTATCATGAAGAGTGTAGACGAAGATAGGCTGCCGAATTTTATGGGATATGGGGATAGAAGGGTAAAGTTCCTGGGGCACGCAATAGGACTTCAGGTGGACGAACTACCTGTTCTGGCAAAGGGCTTTGATGAACCACTGCAGGAGGGGATGGTGTTCGCGGTTGAGCCTAAGGCAGGAGTTGAAGGCATAGGAATGGTTGGAATAGAAAACACCTTCGTTGTTACCGCAAATGGCGGCAAGTGCCTTACAGGTGACAGCGCAGGGCTGTTAATGGTATAAATAGGGGCATAGACATGTAGGGGTATATCTATGCCCTTTGTAGTGCTATAATCAGCTGGAATGCACCAGGCATTAACCGGCTGAAACATCTGTCTCTTTCATTTTTAGCGTCATTGGCAGCTCGATAGCCGTTAAGACCACAAAAAGCAGCATTGGCCAGACTATTGTTCCGGTTTTGTTTTGCAGTAATTCAAACAGATAAATGAACAAGACTCCGGAAATCTGCCCCATTAAGAGAATGACTCCCAGGGAAGTACCCTCCTGTATGGGGTATGCCGCTTCAGTTCCATACTGGAATAATATGGGGGCAACTCCCATAATCGAGAAACCTGTTATTCCCGCTATAATCACCAGCAGGGTGAAATTTTCTACGAAGGTAAGCCCCAGATATAGGAATATTAATAGCGCAATAACAGCTACGAAAAAGGGAGTGCGAACTCGAAGCTTATCTGAAATAATGGGCAATACTACGGCCCCAACGATTCCCGCAACCACAAAAACCGCACCAACAACTCCTGCCTGAGCTGATGTTATTCCACGGGGAAGTAAGATCCCCTCAATCAGCGTCAAAAACGCGTTGAATATTCCCATGGAAATAAAGCATATAATCAGTGGTAGCAGGAAGGTTCTTTTGGAGAATAGTTTTCTTATTGAGGTCAGGCTCAGGTCTTCCTTTGGCGCAACAGGTCCGGGTGGGGGAACAGGAGGTTTTTCTCTTGTGAACACAATAGCGATAAAGGCAGAAATTATCGCAATAAATGCAAAGTCCATAAATGTCTTTGGGATGCCTGAGCTTTCCGATATCATGGGAGCCAGAACCATCGGCACCGCAAACCCCAGGTATTGTGCCATAGTCAATATGCCTGCTGCTGTGGAACGCTCCGAAGCCGGAAACCAGTTGGCCGGAACCTTGGTCGAAATATTTAGCAGGAAGGGCTGCCCGATGGCTATGATAAACTGCGCCAGCATTACGATTAGGTAATCTTCGGCAAAGATTGCACGAACCAGCCCAAAAATTGCAGTGATTAAAGAGCCAATAATGAGAGAATGCCTGTATCCATAACGATCCACTACCCATGAGGCAGGAAGCGAGAAAATGATGTACATTATCATGTAGCTCATTGAAAAAAGTGATATGCTCATACTACTGACGCCGTAGAAGCTCTCCGCCATACTTGATATGGGAGCAAGTGACAGCCACATTATCTCGGTAGAAACGATGATGGGAACTATCGCCAGTAGAATTATCCAACGATAACCGGAACCAGCCTTATCCTTTGACATTTTGAACACTCCTTATTTTGTTTTTAACTTAGAGTATTTTTTCTTGTATACAAATCTCATCAGGTGGCACTCCAAGCGGTTTATAGGCTTAATTTTGCCATATAGGGCAGCACTGATGTAGGCCATGCAGTTCTTTTCCAATACCATGCTCAAGGCTTCGGCATCGCTCCTTGAGGATCCGCAGCATAAGGCGCCGTTGTTGTGGATAAGCACTGCTGATGAGCCTTTCAGTGCTGAGAGAATCTTATAAGGATCTATGTCAACATTGTCTACGCCTACTCCTGCAATTTGTGCAAAATCGTCGAGTAAAGGCTTCGGTCTTATTCCGGCGCAGGATACAGCTAATGTAGCCAGTGACTTAGAGTGGAGAATATGGTTTATTTCAGTGTTACTATTGTAAATTTCCTTGTGTATTTCAGAGTGCTTTTCGTCACCTCTTTCACTATCCATAGGAATAGGCGAGATGGTCTTGTTTACAACCACTTGCCTTCCTGTCATTTTTGAAAGGGCATATTCACTTATATCAATCATATCAGCACAGCTCTGATTACTAATGCTGTAGAATTGCTCCTTGATAACGAGCTCGCAAGCCATTTCGAGCTCATGAGACGTTTTGAAGGCTTCCTCATAGTCTGGCCCAAAACACAGTGCCCCATGGTTTTTCATAATAACGGCATTACCCTTTGAACTAATAAGTGCTTTTTCTACATTGCGACGAAGCTTCTTTGTTCCGGGCAGGCCGTAAGCGGCACAGAGCACTTCACCGTGAAGGGAGGGGAAGGACTCCTCCGAGACCTTGATGGAGTCGACCGGTGCTGCGCTTATTGCCGAAGCATTATCCTGATGGGTGTGAATCACGAAATTCATCTCAGGATGCAGTTTATAGACCAGCGCGTGAACGCCTTTTTCGGAAGAGGGCTTTACATCACCTGTGTAGCTGCAATCTGAGATGGCAACTTCTACAATGTCCTCCGGTGTCAACGATAAATAGTCTCTTCCGCTTGGGGTTATGACGAAATGGCTTTCGCTGATCCTGCAGCTCACATTTCCCCAGGTGCGAGCAATGAGTCCTGCTTCTACAAGTTTTTTTCCCGCGAGTACAACTGTATTTTTCGCATCTGCTATTGTCATACTATCACCGCCATTCTGCCTGAGCGCGCCGTTTAGATGCGCCGGCTATAATTTCAACCTGAGTCTTCCACCCGAACAACCAAGTTAGGCTCTCCACTTAAGTTTCACACTTAAGCTCAAGGCTTAAGCTTTTATCGCAACATTTGAAAAGACCCTGTCAAACCTGTTCAGAACGTCTTCAATCATTTCGTCCGTATATGCAGCACTCGTATAAAGCCTGCTGCCGGCAAGGGTTACAATGCCTTCGGCCATGTATGCGGCGCCCATGTGCTCCATTTCCTTTTTACGCTCGGAAGTAGCCTTTAGTGTAGCAGGAATCTGCCAGGGCTTTGCCCAATTTATAGAGAAATGCATAGTCCCAACAGTCTCAAGATGACAAATGGAGCCCTGATTGAAGGCGACGAAAGGAAGATTATACTTCTTGATGAGAGCCTGCAGTCCCTTTGTCAGCTTATCTCCTACCTGTCCTGCTACCTGAGCAGCATTAAGTCTCTCAATTTCACACAGCGTATAATATCCGGCAAGGCAGCTTAGTGGATTTGCAGCCATAGTACCGCCTGTCAGTGCCTTTTTATGCTTATCTGACGAGTCAAGACCTGCGGCCAGATACTTCATATACTTTCTCTTGCCGCCAAGGCCGCCTGCGCTAGGATAACCACCTGCCAGAACCTTCCCGAACACAGTCAGGTCAGGAGAGACACCGAAATAGCCCTGTGCTCCTGCCATTCCGATTCTAAATGCCGTAACAACCTCATCAAATATTAGAAGTGCCCCATATTTTCTGCATAATTCCTCAACGCCCTTGTTAAAGTCCTTATCAATAGGCCTTGTGCCACTCTCGGGACCAACCGGCTCAATCATTACAGCGGCAGTACCGCCGCGAAGAGAGTTCATGCGCAGCTTTCTTTCCAAATCACTCAAATCATTGGGGAAGAACTCCTGAGTGCCCTTAAAGCAGTAGCGAGGTACTCCGTTGGCCTGTGTCCATTTTGATCCGGGAACACGAATGCCGTATGCAAGCTGGTCGCTCCAGCCATGATAAGCCCCGCCCATTTTCAATATATACTTCTTCTTGGTGGCAAGGCGCGCAACCCTGATTGCAGCCATACAGGCTTCAGTTCCGGAACCGAGCATTCTGAACATTTCTACCGTTTCAAAATTGTCGGAAATCTTTTTGGCAAGCTTATACTCGTATTCGTGGAAAAGTCCGGTGGATGGTCCGCATTCATTCAGCAGCTCGATAACCTTGCTTCGAACCTCAATGGGGTTGCTTCCAAGCACTGTCGGTCCGCCTGCCTGCAAAAAATCATAATAGCGGTTGCCGTCAATATCATAGAGGTAAGCACCTTCTGCCTTTGTGAAAACAAGCGGGAAGGGATAGTTAAAGGCCAGGTTGTGTTGGACTCCCCCGGGGATAAGTGCTTTGGCTTCATCAATCATTTCTTTCGACTTTACACACTTTACGCCGTAATATTCTTCTTCATATTTTTTTAGGGCATCCGGCCGAATTGTATAAATTGGTTTTTGAATCAGCTCGTCTAGCTGTTTTGTAATGACAGAGGCGTCGTGGTATTCTGAAATAGCAAATCTGGTATCCATAAGCCCTCCAATCGACATAATAAACCATAATGCAGCAGGGTTTACCATGGCACATATATTATTTTAATAGTGAATGAACGTTCACTCACTATTTTAGTATACCATGCTATTGGGAAAAGTCAACAATCTTAAAAAAACATGTGTTAGGCTGTAAGGCATAAATATCAATGGTTACATGTGACGATGGCAAAAATTAAAAATTTTGTATTGAAATAATTTCATATCATGATAAAATATGAGTGAGCATTCACTCACCTGCGTCTAGCTGCAAAGTGAAATTTTTAAGTGCCAAATGAGGCACTTAAGCCATCGAAGGAATGCTAAGAATACCAAATGAACGTTTATAACACCGATGAAATATTAAGAATGCCAATGGAATGCTTTAATACCAGGAAGACTGTTTTAAACACCAAGAAGAATGTTTTTACAATGAGGAATACTCAAATAATTTCCATTAAAGAGGTGAAGGAATGAAAGCAGAATACTTTACGGATACCTTCAATAAAATTTCCGGTGAGAAAAGACAGAAGATACTGGATGTAGCTATTGCCGAGTTTTCAGAGCGTGGTTTTGAGAGCGCTAATGTTAATAGCATCGCACAGAAAGCCGGGATCAGCGTTGGCTCAATATATAAGTACTTTGAAAATAAGGAGAATCTGTTTCTGACCGTTATTCATTTTGCGGTCGAGACACTAAGAGACGTGCTAAAGGAAATAATGCAAAGTGAGGATGACCTGGAAAGCAGGATTGAAAAAATAATTAGGGCTATACAGTCTCGTACCCGCGATAATGTTCAGTTGACAAAGCTCTATAATGAGATGACTACGGAGAACAGGTCAAGTCTGGTCTGGAAGATCGCATCCGAAATGGAGAATACAACAGCGGGCCTTTATGCTTCATTCATTAAGCAGGCTCAAGAAGCTGGAGAGGTAAAAGATGATGTGGATCCCAACGCATTTGCCTTTTTTCTTGATAATCTATTCCTGCTGCTTCAGTTCTCGTATGCCTGCGAGTACTATAAGGAGCGGATGAAGATATATATCAGAGAAGATATTTTTGATAATGATGATTTGGTTGTTGAGCAGCTGATGAAGTTTATAAGGGGTGCCTTTTTCTCAAAATAAGCGAAGAAAGTAAATAATGAGCAAAGAAAAAAGCGAACACATTAATCATGCAAAATAAGTGATTGCGGAGGGATATTATATGGCAGCGCATATAATTGCCTATGATGTAGGAACGACAGGTATTAAGACATGCATCTTCGAGGTTGCTGATACCATTAAGCTTACGGCCTCTGCCATGGAGGGCTATGAGCTTTACGTCACAGGTGACGGAGGTGTTGAGCAGGACCCCTGGAGCTGGTGGAATGCCATGTGCACTACAACAAAGAAGGTCCTCGGGGAGAGTAATATCCCGGCAGAAAGCATTCTCGGCATTTCCTTCTGCTCACAAATGCAGGGGCTTGTGCTTGTGGATCGTGAGGGCAATCCTGTGCGGAGGGCTATGAGCTATATGGATCAGCGCGCAAAGGCTGAGCTTAAGCAGGGCATGGCAAATGGCATACAAATTGCCGGGGCAAATATATACAAGCTTATCAGATCCCTAACGATTACCGGAGCGGTAGCAGCAAGTGTGAAGGATCCAGTTTGGAAATATAAATGGGTTGAGCGCAATGAACCCGAGCTATTTAAAAGAGTGTATAAATGGCTTGATGTTAAGGAGTTTTTGATATGCCGATGTACTGGTGAGTTTGTCATGACGTCGGACAGCGCCTATGCCACAATGCTTTATGATACCAGAGAGGGTAAAGAAGGCTTCAGCAGTGAAATGTGTAAAATGCTTGGGGTTAACATGGAACACCTCCCCAGAATTGTGGATTGCACTGATATAGCGGGAAGAATAACAAAGGAGGCGGCACATAAGCTCCATCTGATTGAGGGTACGCCCGTGTTTGGCGGCGGCGGTGATGCTTCTCTCATTGGTGTTGGGGCTGGAGCGGTTCTGCCTGGTGATACGCATATTTATTCCGGAACCTCCGGCTGGGTGTCCACGGTTGTTGAGAAGCAATTGGTGGACACTTCTTCTATGATTGCAGCTATTGTGGGTGCAGATAGCAAGACCTTCAATTATTTCGCAGAGCTGGAAACAGCCGGGAAATGCCTTGAATGGGTGAAAGATCATCTGGCACTGGATGAAATAGGAATTTATCTTGAAAAGAAGAATATATCTGATTCCAGGGAATCTATTTATAAAAGCCTTTATGACTATATGATGTTTGCTGTCAAGGATGTGCCTGCCGGTAGTAATGGAGTGATTTTTACACCCTGGCTCCACGGGAACCGCTGTCCCTTCGAGGATCCGAATGCAAGAGGCATGTTTTTCAATATCAGCCTCGAGACAGGTAAAACCGAGCTAATCCACGCAGTAATTGAAGGGATATGCTATCATCTTAGGTGGCAACTGGAGGCGCAGGAAAAGAAGGTTAAAACGTCTCCTGTCATTCGTTTTGTTGGAGGAGGTGCATTAGCACCCCTGACATGTCAGATGCTGTCTGATATGCTCGGTAGAAAAATAGAAACAGTTGAAAGCCCACAAAATGCCGGGTCAGTAGGTGCGGCATTGCTTGTAGCCGTTGGACTTGGTATAATAAATAGCCTTGCTGAGGCTAAAAAGCTGGTTGAGGTCACCGAATGCTACGCTCCGAACATGAGCAATAAAGCGATATATGACGATGCATTTGAAGTGTTTAAGGCTTTATACAAATGTAATAAAAAGAATTTCTATAAGCTAAATGAATTCCAAGCTAAATTGTCTTGAGGCTACACAGTAAAAGCCATTGTTAAGAGGCTTTCAGTAAATGGTAACAAGTTATTTACAGTATTGATAATGTCGCCGTGGAATTATCCCTTTCAGCTTGCCCTTACACCTTTGATAGGAGCCATAGCAGGCGGGAACTGTGCTGTTGTGAAGCCTTCGGCCTACTCTCCGGCTGTATCTGCTATAATAGTTGAAATAATGCAGGAATGCTTTAGCGGAAGGTACATTTCGGTGATAGAGGGTGGTAGGGAAGCCAACCGGCAGCTTCTGAAGGAGAAATTTGACTATATCTTCTTTACCGCTATCACGGGAGATGGAGTTTCGACACATTTACCCATGAAAAGAGCATATAAGGCATGCATAATTCTGCTAATTGGATTCAGACTATTTACTAGCGGTCTGTGGCACAGAAAATTTTAGTTGTCGAATGTTTTGATTCCCGGACGATGTATGTTTTGATGCTTCTGACCGTAAATCCGATTGAAAAGGAGAATTAATATGCCTGACAGACGGAAGGATTGCAATCTAAGTGTCCCGGTAGAAAAGCACCATACTGCAGCCTGGGCTAATGTAGAAAAGAAGAAAACCCATTCGCAGGTGACGATCCCTTCGGAATTCCAGATTACAAATGCAAAAGAGCATGTGGATGACAACGAAAAGTAGGGGAGACAAGGGGACAGTGAACCTGTCTCCCTATCTCCTGTCATTGTCCTATTTCTGCTCTGCCAATTGCCTGTATGTCTCGTATCGCTCGCGTGCATATTTCTCCGCTTCGGTGAACAGCTGATCTGCTTGCTCGGGGAAGGTGTTCATCAGCTGGGTATAACGTATTTCGCCCTTGAGGAAGTCCTGGAAGGGTTCGGTCGGCTCCTTTGACTCCAGCAGGAAGGGGTTTTTACCAGCTTCACGCAGCTCGGGGTTGAAGCGGTACAGGTGCCAGTAACCTGCGTCCACTGCCTTCTTTTCCTCGGCGATGCTTGTTCCCATGCCCGATTTAATGCCGTGAGAAATACAGGGTGCATATGCAATAATTAGTGAAGGCCCTTTATAGCTTTCAGCCTCGGTGATAGCCTTAATTGTCTGGTTCATGTTCGCACCCATAGCGATTTGGGCCACATATACATATCCATAGCTCATAGCCATCATCCCTAGATCCTTCTTCCTCATTTTCTTGCCCGATGCGGCAAATTTAGCCACAGCTGCCGTAGGCGTTGCTTTAGAGGATTGGCCGCCTGTATTGGAGTAAATCTCTGTGTCCATGACAAAGAGGTTCACATCGTCTCCAGATGCCAGCACATGATCAAGCCCGCCATAACCGATGTCGTAGGCCCAGCCGTCGCCACCCAGTATCCAGAAGGACTTCTTGACAAGAAAATCTTTCTTCTCGAATATTTCTTCCAACAGGGGATTACTCTTCCTGTCTATGTCTGTCAAGGCTTTAATTACACTTTTCGATGCGGCCTTTGAAGCTTCACCGTCGTCCATTACCTCAAGCCATTGTCGAAATGCCTTGGCAACTTCTACCGGCACACTCTGACTCACCGCTTGTGGTGTATCTTGGCTCACTTCTTGTAGTGGACCCTGACCAGCCTGCACTGCTGTACCCTGGCCGGCCTGCACTACTGTACCCTGACTAGCCTGCACTGCTGTACCTTGTGCCAGTAGCTGCTGCATCAGATCAGCCAGCCTTTCTCTGATATGCCGCACGCCCAGAAACATGCCGTAGCCGTATTCCGCATTATCCTCAAACAGCGAGTTAGCCCATGCGGGGCCCTTGCCTTCTGCATTTACCGTATATGCAATTGATGGGGCGCTGGCACTCCAAATGGAGGAGCAGCCCGTTGCATTGGCTATCATCATTCGCTCGCCAAACAGCTGTGTAATAAGTCTCACATAAGGTGTCTCGCCGCAGCCCGGGCAGGCGCCGTTGTATTCCAACAGAGGCTGAGCAAACTGGCTGCCCTTAAGGGTGCTTCTATCCATCAGATTATCCTTTGCGGACAATGTCAGCGAAAACTCCCAGTTAGGGTTTTGCTCCTGACTTTCACCTTGCGCGGGTTTCATGACCAATGCTTTTTCCTTGGTGGGGCATACATCGGCACAATTGCCGCAACCGGTACAATCCAAAGGGTTTACCTGAACGCGGAATCGGTAGGATTCCAAACCTCTTCCGCTAGCCTTCAAGGTTGTGTATCCGGATGGAGCTTTGCCTGCCTCGCTGTCATTCAACAAAAATAGCCTAATGGTGGCATGAGGGCATACGTAGGAGCATCTGCCACACTGTATGCAGTTATCGGGCTGCCACTGGGGTAGGGTTACAGCGATACCACGCTTTTCATAGGCTGTGGTGCCCAGAGGATAGGAACCATCCTCCATGCCCGAAAATGCACTTACAGGCAGTTCATCGCCCTCCATACGCGCCATTGGCCGCTGAATCCTATTAATGAAATATGGCACATTCTCCGTTGGCCCTTCATCATCCTGGGCAGTTGACCAGTCAGACGGAACCTCAACCCTTTGTAAGGCATCCAGTGACCTGTCTACGGCTTGATTGTTCATATCCACGATTTTTTGTCCCTTTTTGCCGTAGGTCTCCTCAATAGATGCCTTTAGATATTTAATGGCTTCATCGACAGGAATGACATTTGCCAGCTTAAAGAATGCAGTTTGCATAATCATGTTGATCCTGTTTCCCAGACCGACTTCGCCGGCTATTTTAATGGCGTCGATTGTGTAAAAATCTATCTTCTTGTGAGCAATAGTATTCTTAATCAGGGCGGGAAGATTGGTCTCAAGGCCCTCCATGTCCCAGGGGCAATTTAACACAAATATGCCCTTCTCCTTAATCCCCTTCAATATGTCATAATTATTCAGGAAAGTACTGTTATGGCATGCTATATAATTGGCATCATAGACCAGATAAGGGCTTCTGATGGGCTTTTGACCAAAACGCAAATGTGATACCGTTGTACCGCCGGACTTTTTGCTGTCGTAGGAAAAATAGGCCTGCACATAAAGGTCGGTATTGTCGCCTATTATTTTTATTGCGGATTTATTTGCTCCCACTGTGCCGTCCGACCCAAGCCCCCAGAATTTGCAGCTTATGGTTCCCTGAGGCGTTGTTTCAACTGGATTGGCTTCAGGGAGAGAGGTGTTGGTGACATCGTCTGTGATACCTATTGTAAAGCCGTCCTTGGGGCTTTCGCCCTTAAGATTGTCAAAGACAGAAAGTATTTGCGAAGGCCGTACATCCTTTGAACCCAAGCCGTATCTCCCACCAACGATAAGAGGCATATGAGCACCGGTATATAACTGGGCTGCCTCTGCCTTGGCATCTTTGGAACTCCCTGCATCAGTCACTGCTGCTGCAAGCCTGTCGCCTTTAGCCCTGCTTGCGTTGTAGAGCGCTTTGCAAATGTCCAGATAGAGCGGTTCTCCCGGGGATCCCGGTTCCTTCGTGCGATCTAAAACAGCTATCCTTTTTGCGGTTTTAGGAAGCACATCAAGCAGGTGCTTTTCTGAGAAGGGCCTGTAGAGTCTCACTATCACAAGGCCTGTTTTTTGCCCTGAGGCATTTAGGTAATCAACCATCTCACTTATAGTTTCACAAGCCGAGCCCATTGCGACAACAATATATTCGGCATCCGGTGCTCCATAATAGTCGAATGGCTTGTAGTATCTTCCGCTAATGCGGCCTATTTCATACATATAGTTTTCTACAATGGAGGGTACCGCTAAATAGAACGGATTGGCGGCCTCCCTGCCCTGAAAATATATGTCGGGATTCTGAGCAGTGCCTCTGACCACAGGGTGTTCCGGATTCAATGCCCTATCTCTGAAGCCCTTGAGGGCATCTGCATCCAAAAGGCCGGACAACTCCTCATATTCTATCACACTGATTTTTTGGTACTCGTGAGAGGTTCTAAAGCCGTCGAAGAAATGTATAAAGGGTAGTCTTGATCGAATTGCAGAAAGGTGGGCTACATATGCCAGGTCCATAGCTTCCTGAACGTTTGAAGAGGCAAGAATGGCGGCGCCTGTCTGCCTGCAGGCCATAACGTCCTGATGGTCGCCGAATATAGAAAGCGCATGTGCTGCCAGGGCACGAGCGGAAACATGCAGCACTCCCGGTAGCAGCTCTCCGGCCATCTTGTACAAATTCGGTATCATCAGTAATAATCCTTGTGATGCAGTATAGGTTGAGGTGAGGGCGCCGGCTTGCAAGGAACCGTGCATTGCGCCAGCGGCACCAGCCTCCGATTGCATTTCTACAACATCAATCGGTTGACCAAAAATATTTTGTTTACCATGGGCTGCCCATTCATCTACCATCTCTGCCATTGGCGAGGATGGGGTTATGGGAAATATTGCTGCGACCTCGGTGAAGGCATATGAGGCGTATGCGGCAGCTTGATTTCCGTCCATTGTTAGCATTTTCATATCGGTGTACTCCTTTGTTAAAGCGGGGCGACGGTTCTATAAAACAAGCACTAGCTTAGAACCGTGCCCTTTTTACGCTATATTTTGCTTTTCACGTTTATATTATTTCTAAAATGGGTTGATTAATGTATAGTAGTAAAAATGTGCGTGCAACCGTGTCCATAATTGTCGGGTTTTGTTGATAAAAACAGTTAGAATAGTTATAATGTAAGGGGACGGTTCTGTCAAAAGCACATTGCCGAGAACCGTCCCCTTTTGATGCTAAAGCGACTTAAAGTTTTTTCATTGACTAACTAGGAGCGTGGTCGATCACTATGGATAGGAGAAACGCTAGAATTCTTGTAGCTGATGACAATAAGGATATTCATGATGACATAAAGTATATATTGGATTCTTCATCAGATGAAATGGAGGATTACCAGGAGACCAGGCTTCTTAAAGAGGAGCTATTTGGTAAGAATTCCGCACCCGATAAACTCGAAACAATTATTGACATCAAGTACAGAATAGACGATGCATATCAAGGTGAAGAGGCCGTTAAAATGGTAAAGACGGCCAAGGAGTCAGGCGATCCTTATTCGCTTGTTTTTATGGATGTCAGAATGCCGCCGGGAATCGACGGCATAGAGGCTATTGAAAGAATATGGGAAATAGATTCCGATGTAGGCGTAGTAATTTGCACAGCCTATTCCGATTATTCATGGGATCAGATAATTACAAAGCTCGGACAAAATGATAATCTGCTTTTTCTTAGGAAGCCTTTTGATAATGTTTCGCTAAAACAGGTTACACTTACTATGACCACGAAATGGAGCCTCAAAATCCAGGTGAATGAGCATATCGAAAACCTTGAAAAACAGGTAGATATGCGTACATCTGAGCTTACTGAAATGGTTCAAAAGCTGAAGGCTGAGATATCTCTTCGAAAAGAAAAGGAAAAGCTGCTTGTTTACAGTGCTCATTACGATCAATTGACTGAATTATTAAATCGAAGATCCTTCTACTCGTTTTTATACAGCCTACCCTATGGAGAGTCAGACGATACAGAATGTGAAAAACTATCCCTATTCTATATCGATATGGATGATTTTAAAAGTGTTAACGACCTTTTCGGGCACGACACCGGAGACAGGTTTCTTATCGAGGTTTCGGATAGAATTAGAAGGGCGCTGGCCGGTCACGCCTTGAAAGTTAATGATTATGTCAGTGCGGAGGGACAGGTAGAGGCCATATACCGACTTGGAGGGGACGAATTTATTGCTGTTATACAAGAAGATGATAAGCAG
>JAAYBT010000112.1 GCA_012730015.1 Clostridiaceae bacterium | reverse complement strand
CGTCAAGTGAAGCGTCTGAAAGGAGAGTACAAAGAAAAAGGCATTAACGCGCTTGTGCACAAAAATATTGGGAGCAGTCCGGTAGCTCGTCGGGCTCATAACCCGAAGCAGACCAGTACGACTGCAAATATTTACTCTCATGCGATACGGACGGCCGATGAGATGGCTGCTGATACGCTGCAGGACATTCTATCGCCAAATAATGCTGTACGGGTGAGAAGTGCCGGATAAAGTTCATACTCGATAAAAAAACCGCCTGTCGTGATCGATGGGAGGTTTTTCTATTTGTAGCCTCCCATGACTAGTAACCCAAGTGCCTCATCTTTGTTCTTAAACAACCGCACCTGCCCGCGTCGGACAAGAACGTACTCTATCCCGAGCAGAGCGTTTCCGTTTCGATACCGGCAAATAATCCAACTCACATTTCAGATCCTCCACAAAAAATAGTAGGTGTTTACCGTCCTAATATAATCCCATTGATTTCGCTTTTTGGTCTAACAAGCAGGTTTTTTGTGGATCTATCAGAATTTCCATTAGAGTTTGGTAATAGCTTTTGCTATAATAAATTCAGATGGATATTGATTGTGACACCCGTTAGTAATCAAAAAATAGGAGGAACAAGACTATGAAAAAACGACTTATTGGCATACTGCTCACTCTGTGCATGGTTCTGACCTTGTTGCCGACAACTGCGCTGGCGAGTGGGTGGGCATCAGACAGTGCCTTGCATAACGGCTGGTATTATCTGCGTGCAATGAACAATTACTTAAACATTACAGCCGACGGAGCCGCAGAGTTGCGGAAGCTTTCTGAAAATGAAGCCTTTTATGTAGAAAGCAATGGTCGCGGCGGATTTACCCTGAAAATGAAAGACGGCAGGTATTTGGGGCTTGATGATGCCAGAAAAGACGGTGCGCGAGTAAAAGCAGTAAACAGCCCCTACACTTGGCTAGTACACTGGGAGGCCACTAATTTTAACAAAGAAAAGTCGGATATCTTCAGCTTACGACCGCCTGAAGCCCAAAAACTTGTTGTCAATGCATCAGGTCAGAAGAACACCGATGGGACACACGTTATTATCTGGACGCATAAGAGTCTAGACGCGCCCAATCATGCGGAATTCCGGTTTATTCCGGCAAGCACAGCCGCGGATTCTACTGGTGAAAGCTGGTCAGTTTATACGGAGAATGGTCAGGATGGCTTCAAAGACCAAAATGGTAGGATCGTAATTAAAGCGCAGTTTGACAGGGCACAAAAGTTTTCTCAAGGAATAGCAAAAGTTTATGATGATTACAAAGGTGCTGTCGCCTATATTGACACCACAGGGAAACTCATCACACCGTTCAAATATTATCCGGCCGCCAGTGGACATATTGTATACGATGGTTTGATGCGCGTCGCGATAGAAGGGGAAGATATTGTAAGCGCCATTATGAATGGGGATGGCGTTGATTACAGTGTAACAGAAAACGGCAAAACAGTAGTCGTAATGAGAAGCGGCAAGAAACTACAAGCTAACAACAAGTATGGTTTTATTGACACAACTGGAAAAGAGGTAATACCGCTGCAATTTGACGAGGCACTCTCCTTTCAGGACGGTTTGGCGGCGGTGTTACAGTATCAAGGCTTCAAAGATGGCTGGACATACCACAAAATCGGCTATATCGATACCACGGGGAAACTGGTAATTCCATATAAATACGGTGGCGAAAATATGTATAATGGGACTCTGTATAGCTACAGTGACGGCCTGACGTGCTTTGTTGAATACCTCGGTGCAAACGGCTTCCGTGGCGATAGGGTCTTGTATGCCCCGGTGGGTGTGATGAACAAAACCGGCCAGGCTATCATTCCCGCCGATCCTAATAGATTTTACCCTACCTATTCTGATGGTTTCCTATGGAGCGATGGTGTAATCACAAACAATTACTATACGGAAGTAAATAAGGATGGTGTACCCACCAAAGGAGGCGGATACGAATGGTCATTTGTGGAGTTATATGACTATTCGGG
>JAAYBT010000111.1 GCA_012730015.1 Clostridiaceae bacterium | reverse complement strand
GTCCTTGCCATCGAGCAGCACTCTACCCAAAACCGGTTCATAGAAACGTGCAATCAGACTGATAATCGTTGTCTTGCCCACTCCGGTAGGTCCAACAATTGCCACCATCTCTCCGGGCTTTGCCTGGAAACTGATATCCCGCAAAACCGGCATAGAATCAACATAATTAAAGCTGACATTTTCAAATGTTATCTCACCCTTACTCTCGGCAATATCCTCCGTCTCCGGGCCATCCTTGATGTCCGGCTCCGTGTCCATTACCTCAAAAACCCTGTCCGCGCCTGCCATGGCCTGCTGCAAATCCTCAATAACTCTGGCAAGAGCACTGATGGGCGTATAAAACAGATTCAGATAAAGCAGGAATCCAACAATCTCCGAAACAGAAAGACCTCCTCCTAAAGCAAGCTGGCTGCCGAAGAATACAACAATAACGGTGCCAAAGGAACTTATGGCTTCAACTGTCGGATGAAATATTGCGCTTAGCCTAAGTGCGTGGATGATAGCTTCAGTGTAGCTCTGGGCTTTCTTTTTAATGTGCGTCTTTTCTGAGCCCTGCTGATTAAATACCTGAATTTCCTTCATCCCGGAAATGTTATCCTGCATGGTCGCGTTTAATTCGGCCAGATTCCCCTGCGCTATCCTGAAGTTTGGCCTGATCTTCTTGATGAAGATCATGCTTCCAGTAATAAGCAGTGGGACGGGAATCAGCGTCAACAGTGCCAGTGAAACATTCATGTTGAATAGAATTATAGCAACACCAACAACAACTAAAACATTTGTAAACAATTCAGGAACGGCATGAGCTATAAGCAGTTCAAAGGTTGCCGTATCATTAATCGTCCGGGACATAAGCTGGCCTGTTTGCTTGTCCTGATAAAATCTCAGGGACAGCTTCTGCAGATGGTCATATACTCTCACCCTCATATCCGCTACAAAGTTCCATGCCGCCTTATGCCCGATATAACCGTTGAGAAATCTGAATACTATTTTCAGTATGTATGTAGCTCCAATAATAATCGAAATTTCTGTGATTGCTCCCATTGATGCTGCGCCAAAGTCATCGCTGGTCAGTAGCTCAATTAGATTAGTAATCATCCACGGAGCTATGAGGTTCAGTAGCGTTATGGCAATCAGGCTGATTCCGGATATTACAAGAAGTCCCCAGTAGGGCTTAGCATATTTTACGAGTCTTAGTATGTTCTTCATATTACCCTCACTTTGATGTATAATGTCTGGTTTTTATACTTGCCTCTCTTTATTATACCAGTATTATTCGACTTGTTAAGGCAAACTCGTTAAAAAAAAGACAGAGTGCTTTATCCGGCCAATAATTGACAGCATTGTCTAATTCGGATATGATTGAATTAGCTGATTTAGCTAATTATTTGTCTGGGAGATGATAATATGATAGTGACCTCAACTGATATTAAAAATAATTTCGGCAAGTATATCAGGCTGGCTGCAAAGGAAGATATCATCATAAGCAAGAACGGCAAAATAGTGGGCAAGCTAGTCGCATACCAGGACAGCTCAGAAGACATTGGAGGCTATGGAGATATTTTAAATGATGGCACACCAGCCTACAGCTATCATGGACACAGGGTTACATATGAAGAATTCCTTGAGATCAGTGCAAACAGCGAAGAAAGATATGAATATATTGACGGGGAAATATACCTGTTGGCCTCGCCGAAGACAACTCATCAGCGGATTCTAACAAAGATGTTCGGTACTTTCTATAATTGGTTCGAAGGAAAAAAGTGCACCCCTATGACTGCGCCATATGATATTACGCTTCAAAGAAATGAAAGCAGTAAGAATGTAGTACAGCCCGACCTTATGGTAATATGCGACCTTGATGAAAAGCTGGGAGATGATGATTATTACAAAGGAGTACCCACTCTTGCAGTTGAGATAATCTCAGCTTCTACAAAAAGCAAGGATTATGTGCGAAAGCTGGATCTATATATGAGCTGTGGCGTGAGCGAATACTGGGTTGTTAACCCCGAAAACAGAGAAGTACAGGTCTATTTGTTTAAAGATAGAGACATATTGAATAACAAGACATATTCCTTTAATGATGACATAAAATCATTTTATTTTGAAGGCCTAGTCTTAAGCCTTCGTGATTACTAAAAAAGAAGCAGGGCGGTATGCTTTCCGCGCTGCTCCCTATAAGTAAGATTTGAGAATATGTCAATGCTTTATCCGCATTTGCTGAACCCACAGTCACGGCAAATGACGCATCCGCCCTCATGCTCTACCGGCTTACCGCAATCGGGGCAGTGTGATATGTTCAGTAAATCACCGGCATTTGAGCTTCCTGCACCTGCATTTCGACTTTGCGCCCTTTCACCATGATCCAAGTAGTCCACATTTGCCGATACATTTGCAAACTTTGCCGTCGGTACTGGCGAATTTTGAGAATACTCCGATACTCTCTCACGGCTTTCTACATACTTTTCACTTCCGCTTCTGCCGTTTTGCAGCTTATATACCTTTTCGATCAGCCTTCCGATTGCATCGGGACAGGATGTAACCTTCAGCCCCTTTTGCCTTATGGTGGATGGGCATCTGATCCCCTTCAACTGCTCCACGATGGAGGCAGCGTCCAAACCAGACCTTAACGCAATGGATATCAGACGACTGGTCGCCTCTGACTGCGACGGACAACCTCCGGCACGCCCTGTATTGGTAAACACCTCGCAAATACCATTCTTATCGTAATTTACTGTGATGTATAGATTGCCGCAACCTATCTTGACCTTTTCCGTAAAGCCAGTGGTAATATCAGGCCTGGGCCTTGGCGAAATTGTTGCTGTGGCTACCTTTGCTTCTTCGACCTTGGCTGGAGCCTTATCTGCTTCCTTGCCCTTGACCTCTCCAATATTGAGCACCTGCATATCGCGGCTGCCATCCCTGTAGATGGTCACGCCTTTACAGAATGTCCTATAAGCCAGTTCAAAAACAGCCTTAACATCGTCCTTTGTGGCATCGTGGCTCAAATTGACCGTCTTCGAAACAGCATTGTCAGTATATTTCTGGAAGGATGCCTGCATCTTGACATGCCACTCTGGTATGATATCGTGGGCAGTAACAAATACATTCTGAACCTTCTCGGGAATTTCATCGAAGCCCTTTATTGAACCCTTTTTGGCAATCCTCCTCATAAGATCATCAGAATAGAATCCTCCCTCTGATGCAATAGCCTTAAAGCTGGGATTGACCTCAATGAGCTCGTCATTGTCCATCACATTCCTAATATAGGAGATGGCAAACAGTGGCTCAATGCCGCTGGAACAGCCTGCAATAATGCTCAGCGTTCCTGTCGGCGCAATAGTAGTTGTGGTAGCATTGCGAACCTTAACCCCAAGATCCTTGTAAATACTCTTGTCAAAGTAAGGGAACACGCCCTTCTTCTCAGCCAGATCAATGGATGCCCTTCGAGCCTCGTCCTGTATGAAATGCATGATCTTTTCGCCCAGATTGATTGCCTTTTGAGAATTGTAGGGAATCTTGAGCTTGCACAGCAGATCAGCCCAGCCCATAACACCCAGCCCGATTTTTCTGGTGCCTCTGGTCATTTCATCAATCTGCGGTAAGGGGTAGCGATTTACTTCTATAACATTGTCAAGGAAATGAGTTGCCTTCCTGACAATTGTTGCCAGCCTATCATAATCCACCTCGATTTTGCTGCCGGTGCCCTTTGTAAGAATGCTCAGATTAATTGAGCCGAGATTGCAGGCTTCGTAAGGAAGCAGGGGCTGTTCACCACAGTTGTGCACATAAATTCCATTGGCATCAAAAGCATTTATTCCCGGCACCTGAACATCGTAAACGTCCTCCGCACCCATTTCAGCGCTTCCCGTGACAGTTGCAATAAATCTTTCACGGTTCAATGAACGTTTATATGATGCAAGCGCCTTTTCAAGCCGCATTTGCTTCTTTTTACTGCTGAAGCCGATTTTTTCGGCAAAGGTAAACAGATTGTCGTTTGAAATAATCAATTCATGACCCGGTTTGGTTCTGTAAACCTTTTGTCCGCCCTTTCCATCGGGCATCGCCTTTAATTCTGCCTTTTTCCGGTTCAAATAAATAGATGAGGCTATACCCATTCTATGCAACATCCTCTGAACCACTCTAAGACAATCGACATCACTCTGCCACAAACGCACGGACAAGCCCTTTTCCTGAGAACCCGTAACAGTTCCGTCGCTGTCAAATACTCCCCGTATAAACCCTTTGTGAAATTCGTATCCGGTCTTCTCCAGGTCTGAAGAAACCTTTTTATCTCCCACATGTATGCCATACTCCTCAGCAAGGTCTCTCAGTGCCGACATACGCATTCTATTCTCATTTCTTCCTTCAATGGTAGTCTGGAATCCGGCAAAATCGCTGCGGTGTGGCAGTGTATAGGCAGCATCCCCGGCAGCCTGCATCAGCGCAAAGGCGTCCTCATCCTTGCCCCATACGCTTATGATCCCGCCATCCTTTTTCAGGGTGCCATCACCCATAAGCATCCCCAAGAGGTAGCCCTGGTGCCTGTCACCTCTCCCAGCCCAGGTAATACCTCTGTTGTTGGATAAGATAACCCTGTCGCCTATTTGCAGATCTCCGGCAGCCTTCCATTCCTCTTTAACCCCAAAACGCGTTACATCAGCCGCAACTCTTACCAGATGATCCTTCGTCAGCTTCAAGCTATAGCCACGGTCTGTAGATATTTGAATGACAGGCTTTGTCCCTGTCTTAAAGAAGCCTTCTTTTTCAACTCTGTGATATGTACCATTCAAAGCGATATCAATCTCTTCGCCCAGTATTTCATCAACCTGCTTTGGCCCTTCTGCTGTTAACACCCACGTATCCCCGGTAACACAGGGGTTGGTGCTCTCGATTTCTCCCAGCTCTGGTGTAACATTGTCTTTATTCAATCTGTCTAAGAATATAATGCCTGGCTCGCCGTTGTTCCATGCATTATTAATAATCATCTCAAATATTTCTTTTGCATTTTCCTGCCTTACTACTTTTTTAGTCTTAGGATCAACCAAATTGTATGTCAGGCCCTTTTCGGCAGCATCCATAAATTCCTCGGTAATGGCAACACTAATATTGAAATTGGTTATATCCTTATTATCCTGCTTACAGGTAATGAACTCACGTATGTCTGGGTGATCCACCCTGAGAATGCCCATGTTGGCGCCTCTTCTGGTGCCTCCCTGCTTAACTGCTTCCGTTGCTGCATTAAAGACCTTCATGAAGCTTATGGGGCCGCTTGCTACCCCGCCTGTAGAATTGACAGATGACCCTTGGGCTCTAAGTCTGGAAAAGCTGAAGCCTGTACCCCCACCGCTTTTGTGAATCAACGCCGCATTCTTGATGGAATCAAATATACCCTCCATCGTATCTTCAATTGGCAACACAAAGCAGGCGCTCAATTGCCCCAAAGGCCGTCCGGCATTCATCAGGGTCGGTGAATTGGGTAGAAACTCCAGATTGGACATCAAATCAAAGAACTCTTTTTCAATTGCTTTCAACTCGGTTGCATTAGCATAAGATGCATCTGCAGCAGCAATCGCCTTGGCAACACGTTTGAACATGTCTTTGGGGGTCTCAATGACTTTACCGTTTACATCTTTGGCGAGGTACCTTTTTTCGAG
>JAAYBT010000110.1 GCA_012730015.1 Clostridiaceae bacterium | reverse complement strand
TGTGTCCCGTTTTTGATATTGTCTTAATAACCCGTCAGAGATTTTGTCTCAACTGGATGTGGTATATAATAACCTCATGTCAAAAATATGGGGTGGAAAGATGCGGAGGATTAAATTAACTGTGGACGGAGAAAAGAAATATGAGGTCATAAAGGAACTAGTCGAACAGAATGGAAACAAAAACAGGGCGGCAAAAAGGCTTTGTTGTACAAGGCGCAGTATTGACCGGTATATCAGAGGCTACAAAACTCATGGTAAGAAATTTTTTGTACATGGAAATAGCGGACGCAAACCTGCACATGCATTTACTGACGAGGTTAAGCAGTCAATTGTTGATCTTTACACAACTAAGTACTACGATGCAACTTACCAGCACTTTACGGAACTTCTAGAGGAATTTGAAGGTATAAAAGTCTCTGAGGCTGTAGTCAGAAAAGTCCTCATGGCGCAATATCTTCTATCCCCCCGGGCTACCAAGCAGACGAAGAAAGATGTCCGAAAGCTGCTGGAAAAAATGAAAAAAGCGGCGGCCAGTTCCCGGGAGGAAAACAGGCTGCAGGCGCTGATTGTCGATATTGAGGATGCTCATGCCAGGCGTCCGCGTTGTGCATACTTCGGAGAAATGCAGCAGATGGACGCATGCATATATCCGTGGTTTGGAGGAGTACAAACCACGCTTCATATAGCGGTAGACGACGCGACGGGGACGGTTACCGGTGCCTGGTTTGATAAGGCAGAAACCCTTAATGGCTATTACAATGTGTTCTGGCAGATACTGATGGACTATGGCATACCGCTCATGTTCTATACGGACAGAAGGACAATATTTGAATTCAAGAAAAAAGGCGGCGGGCTGGACGAAAACGACACTTACACACAATTTGCATACGCCTGTAAGACATTCGGCGTCGATATTAAAACCACTAGCGTATCGCAGGCAAAGGGTCGTGTGGAGCGCATGTTTTGGACATTGCAGTCTCGCCTTCCGATCATGTTAAGGCTTGCGGGTGTGGCTACTATAGAGCAGGCAAATGAATACCTTAAACATTACCTTCCCCGGTTCAACAAGCGGTTTGCGCTTGATCACACCCGCATGCAATCCGTATTTGAAAACAAACCCACACAGGAGGAAGCAAACCTCACTCTGGCTGTACTGTCCGGGCGTGTGGTAGATAGCGGCCATTCTATCAGGTTTTCTAACAAGTATTACCGCACTATCAATCAAACCGGTCTCCCCGTTTACTTTCACAAGGGCACTAAGGGGCTTGTTATACGTACTTTTGACAATAACCTGTACTTTAGTGTAGAAGATCGGGTCTATGCTATGGAAGAAATTCCTGAATATGAGCGCACGTCACGGAATTTTGATTTCAAGAAATCAAAGATAAAACCAATCGCAAGGTACATTCCTCCCATGAGCCATCCATGGAGGAAAAGCTTATTCGACCAGTTCAGGCAAAAGCAGAGCCACCGTGCAGATCTGATAACCGGAACCTAAGCATGCAAAGCACACCCTTCGCCACTGCTGTGATTTAGTGTATAATATGAATCACTGGGAAGGGGGTCGTACCATGGCATCAAATCCTATCTATGAGTTTTATGCACAATTGAGGGATTACCAGCCTAAAATGTGGCGTAGGTTTCAGGTCGTCAACAATGTTACTATGGCTCGTTTGGGCTATATTCTGATGACATTGTTTGAAATGCAGGCAAGCCACCTGTTTCGCATCGAAGAGCCTTTCAGAGAGAACCTAATTGCATCTATTCGTAAAAGTATGAGTGATAGGGAATACAATCGGTTATTTGCAGATGATCCTTTTAACGATATTGAAGAGAATAGAATATTTGAAATCATTACGGATGATACATACCTTTACCGGGATGAGGATGAGAAGGTTTATGACATTACTGAACATAAATTAAAGCATGTCATAGCAGAACCACATTCCAGGCTGGTATTTGTCTATGATTTCGGCGACAACTGGACTGTAGATGTCACGCTTGAACGCATATTCAAGGATGATGACCTATCAGGGAGGCTTCTTCCCCGCGTACTTGAGGGAGAAGGATATGGCATTATTGAGGACTGTGGTGGTGTAGGAGGCCTTGAAGATTTGGCCAAGGCCTTTAAGAAAAGAAAGGGCAAGGAATACAATGCATACCGGGAATGGCTGGGTTTAAATGATTTAGACCTTGAGAGTTTTGATATTAATGACATGAATTTTAGGCTCTTGAAAGTCCCTCGCATATATTCAGACATTTATGAACGTAATCTGGAACCTACAAAGCGGTCTATAGATATTCTTGAACGGAAGTATCTAAAACCCCAAAAGGGTGTTAATTAAATAAACATATCGAAGCAGGCAGAGTTAATGCAACATAAAAGGTGAAGTTACAGGCTATGAAGCGTGACGAAGCTGGAATGCGGTATGTTGCGCCATGGATGGAGCAACATACCGCTGGTACTGAGGCACGATGCCGAATCACCCAGGATGCATGGGCGAGCAGCAAGCTATGCTTGCGACCAGCCTGCGTCCGCATTGTAGCGATTCAGAGCTGCTATAGCCTGTCTGAGCCTTTTCTGGAGCATGCTTCTGCCTGCTTCAGCATGTTCTGACAGCTAAAAAAGAAGCCCTTTTTACCTCAATTTGAGGACTAAAAAGGGCTTACCTTTTGAGAGCATTTACAAGCTAATGATGCTCAAATTACAAGACAAAATCAGAAACGCTTGACA
>JAAYBT010000109.1 GCA_012730015.1 Clostridiaceae bacterium | reverse complement strand
TGTCACCCGACTTCTTACATGTCAGTAAAGCAGTGCCTGTTCCCTTTTTTTGAAATAGGATGTCATATGTACCATTTCCCCTATCAAGCTGACAAATGCTCACAGGCCTTCTTAACAGTGCCTGTTCGCCTTCGCAGCACTTAATGTTTAAAAATTGCCCGGGTAATGCATTTTTCGAAATGAATTCAGACCTCATAGTCATCCTGTAGATATTCTCTGTAAGCTCCTCAACCTGTAACACAGTGTCCATTTGCTGTTTGGCCATGCTAGTCTCCTTTATCAAAATCTTTTCAATAGGGTATCTCTCAATCATCAAACACACCCAGCTCTACGACCTCGAGATCATTATTTTTTCTGTTAATTTCTATACAGTCGATAATTGCAGCTGCAGTATCAAGGGATGTCAAACATGGAATTGACATCTCGACTGCCTTTCGCCTTATTCTAAATCCGTCACGTTTAGGTTGACGACCTCTCGTAGGAGTATTAATTACAAGACTGATTTTCCCGGAGGAGATTAAATCCAAAATGTTCGGAGACCCCTCGTCAATTTTTTTCACAGCATTTGTGGCTACCCCATGCATATTTAACATGTTTGCAGTTCTACCGGTAGCCCAAAGCTCAAATCCAAGCTTTTCAAACTGCTCCGCAATACCTATAAGCTCAGTCTTGTCTGAGTCCCTAACAGTCATAAGCACGCTGCCACCCTTTACAGGAAGCTTAGTGCCCGATGCAATAATTCCCTTGTATAGAGCTTCCTCAAATGTTCTTCCGATGCCCAGCACCTCTCCTGTTGACTTCATTTCAGGCCCCAGGCTGGTATCAACATCATGCAGCTTCTCAAAAGAGAAAACAGGAACCTTGATGGCAACATATTCTGACTGCCTGTATAGCCCTGTGCCGTACTTAAAATCCTTAAGTTTCTTTCCTGTCATCAGCTTAGTTGCAACATTAACCATGGGAATTCCCGTAACCTTGCTGATGTAAGGCACCGTCCGGCTTGATCTGGGATTAACCTCAATAACGTAGATTTCATCATTGTACAAAACATACTGAATATTTATCATACCGAGAACATTTAAGGCCTTTGCCAGCCTTTGTGAATAGTCAACAATTTTATCGACTATTTTGGGGGCCAAGCTGGCAGCTGGATAAACAGATATGCTATCGCCGGAATGAACTCCGGCCCGCTCCAAGTGCTCCATAATTCCGGGTATCAATATGTCGTCACCGTCACAGATTGCGTCAACTTCAATTTCCTTACCCATCAGGTACTTGTCAATCAAAATGGGATGCTCTTGCTTTACCCTGTTGATGATTTCCATGAATTCAATAATATCCTTGTCGCTGTAAGCGATCTCCATGCCCTGCCCTCCGAGTACATAGGATGGGCGGACAAGCACCGGATAAATTAATTCGTTGGCGGCTTCTAGTGCCTGTTCGGTAGTAAAAACGGTTTTGCCCTTGGGTCTCGGTATGCCAACCTGCTCAAGGATCACATCAAATTTTTCACGGTCCTCGGCAGCATCAACATCAGCAGCCTGCGTCCCCAATATCCTTACACCGTTATCGCTCAGCTCATTTACCAGCTTAATGGCCGTCTGTCCACCGAATTGAACAACAACGCCCTCAGGCTTTTCACACTCAACAATATTTTCAATATCCTCGATGGTCAGGGGCTCAAAATAGAGTCTGTCCGAGGTGTCAAAATCGGTGCTTACAGTTTCCGGATTGTTATTTGCAATAATGGTTTCATATCCAAGCTCTCTCATTGCCCATACTGAATGGACTGAGCAGTAATCAAATTCGATGCCCTGGCCTATTCTAATGGGCCCCGAACCGATTACCAGTATTTTTTTGCGCTCAGACTTTTTAACCTCGTTGAAGGAATCGTAGGTTGAATAATAATAGGGTGAAACAGCCTCGAATTCAGAAGCACATGTATCAACCGTCTTGTATGTTACATGGATTCCCATGGTTTTACGCAGGTCTTTTACAGCTTTCCTGTCTGATTTAACAAATCTTGCGATAGCCACATCCGGGAACCCCATTTCCTTGGCTTCTCTTAGCAAGTCAGGACTAATGGTCTCCAGCGTCACCTTTTTCAACCTTTCTTCCATCATCACCAGATTGTTAATCTTGTTGATAAAGAAAGAATCAATTTTCGTAATGCTATTGATTTTCTCAGCGCTAATGCCTCTTCTGAGTGCCTCTGCGATGACAAACAGCCTCTCATCATTGATTTCCTTCAATTTACTTTCAAGTGTCCCTGTGTCCAGAGGCTTGTAAATCTCCTGCTCCAGGGTGTAAATACCAAGCTCTAAAGACCGAATGGCTTTCATTAATGCGGCTTCTATGGTATTGCTGACTGACATTACTTCCCCTGTGGCCTTCATTTGCGTCCCCAGGGTGCGCTCTGCCTTCACAAACTTATCAAAGGGCCACTTTGGTATTTTTAGCACAACATAATCCAGTGATGGCTCGAAGCAGGCAAAGGTTTTGCCGGTTACTGCATTTTGAATTTCGTCCAGCGAGTATCCTATGGCAATTTTCGTAGAAACTCTTGCAATTGGATAGCCTGTTGCCTTTGATGCCAAAGCCGATGAGCGGCTAACTCTGGGGTTTACCTCAATTACTGCATATTCAAAGCTTGTGGGATGCAGCGCAAACTGAACATTACAGCCCCCTTGTATTCCGAGCGCCGATATGATCTTAGCAGCAGCTGCATGGAGCATTTTACATTCCTTATCTGACAAGGTCTGTGAAGGAGCAACAACGATGCTGTCACCAGTATGTACGCCAACAGGGTCAATGTTTTCCATGTTACAAACAGTAATCACATTTCCTTTTCCATCTCGAATCACTTCATACTCTATTTCTTTCCATCCGGAGATGCATTTCTCAATCAAAGCCTGACCTACTCTGCTGAGTCTCAAGCCTTTTGTAGCTATCTCCCTGAGCTGCTCCTCATTATAAGCAATACCTCCTCCTGTGCCGCCAAGGGTATAAGCAGGGCGCACTATAATGGGGTAATCAATTTCACGGGCAAATGCAAGGGCATCCTCAACAGTTGTTACAACCTTACTGGCAATACAGGGCTCACCTATGCTTTCCATAGTGCTCTTGAAATCCTGTCTGTCTTCAGCCATTTTAATCGCTTCAGTTGTTGTCCCAAGCAATTTTACATTATGCTCTGTTAAAAAGCCTGACTCTGCAAGCTCCATCGCCAGGTTCAGCCCTGTTTGTCCGCCCATTGAAGGCAGAAGGCTGTCCGGCCTTTCTTTCAGGATAATCTTCTTTATTGCTTCAGCATTTAGCGGTTCAATATACACTCTGTCTGCAATGCTCTTATCGGTCATGATCGTAGCCGGATTGCTATTAACGAGCACTACCTTAATGCCCTCATCTTTAAGTGCTTGACAGGCTTGCGTTCCTGCATAATCAAATTCTGCAGCCTGGCCTATAATGATTGGTCCTGACCCGATAACCATAACTTTCATGACATCCTTACGTCTTGGCATGCTGTTCTCCTTTTATATGCTTATAAGTTTAACAACTTACATTCTTATTCTACAACCTCTATCTTGACTGCAAGGCCTGATTAATTTCATCCCTCATTCTGATTACCTCTTCCCTCGCTGCACTGTCAAAGGCGCTTTCATCATACTTCTGGGACCATTTTTCTGATTTCCAGGCACACATAATGCTTCGGGATGCGTTTATTATTGCCCCGAGTCCATCACTGTTAAAAGAATTCATGGCGTCCCCTGCAGTGCCTCCCTGTGCGCCATAGCCGGGTACCAATATGTATGCTTTCTTCATTATCTGTCTTAAAACCTTTGCCTGCTCAGGCCAAGTGGCGCCTACAACCGCACCAACTGAGCTGTAGCCATACTCTCCCAGGATTCCACTTCCCCACTCATCCACATGCTCAGCCATTTTCTCATATATGTGCTTCCCATCCTGTGCCATGATGTCCTGTATTTGTCCGGAGGATTTATTGGATGTTTTAACCAGTATAAAAATACCCTTTTCATGTACTTCGCAATCCTCCAAAAATGGCTTTATGCCATCATATCCAAGATATGCGTTGACAGTGAGGGCGTCGATATCATATACCCGATTCTCACTACCAAGCGTGGGCACTTTCCCCAGATAAGCGCAGGAGTATGCTTGCGCAGTCGTTCCGATATCGTTTCTCTTTCCATCTGCAATTACTATTAGCCCCTTTGATTTAGCATATGCACAGGTTTGCGCAAAGGCACGTATACCTTCAGCCCCATACATTTCATAGTATGCCAGCTGTGGCTTCACGGCAGGAGCTATGTCATAGACTGCATCAATCAGTTTTTTATTAAAGCATAATATTGCATCAGATACACCTGCAAACCCGGCTCCAAATTCTTTAAATGATTTGTCCATGATTGCTATCGGAATGTATTCCAGCTTTGGATCAAGACCCACTACAGTTGGGTTATTAGTCCTTTTTATATTTGCAATAAGTCTATCTATAAACATAGTAACTCCTCTTTAAACATTTTTATTTTCAAGATTACACTTTAGGC
>JAAYBT010000108.1 GCA_012730015.1 Clostridiaceae bacterium | reverse complement strand
TGGGGACGTTTCTCGGACCGGTACCTTGACAGAAGCGTCCCCTGACATTATACCAAACTAAGTCTCATTCTTGCAACGACCGAAACCGGCTACAGCATGCTTACAGGATTTATGTCCATATTCAGATCAACACTTATCCTGCCGCCGGATCCGTTAAAATTCTGGGACCTTTCTCGGCCCAGTCCTTTGACAGAAGCGTCTCCTTTCATTTTATTAAATTCATCTGACGCTGCAGCAAGCATCTTAGTCAGCCTTTGTATCGAGCTGCACTTAATAATAATCCTCCATCTGTAACGGTTGCGAAGTCTGGTAATAGGAGCCCGCGCAGGCCCCGGCAGAAGCTCATCACCTGCATCGACTTTAATAAACCTGGCAAGAAAATCCGCCACCGCTTTGGCTTTCGAAAAGGCCAGCTTGTCGCTTATCGAGCTGATTACAAGGCAACCAATATTGGTGAAGGGAGGATATTTCAGAGTCCGCCGCACCTGTACTTCCTGCTTAAAAAACGACTCGTAATCGTGGTTGCATGAAGCCAATATACTGTAATCATCGGTGCTGTATGCCTGAATAATAACACGCCCGGGAAATATTCCCCTGCCTGCCCTGCCGGCAACCTGGGTAAGAAGCTGGAAGGTCCTTTCCGATGCCCTGTAGTCGTCAATCCCCAGCATGCTGTCAGCCGCCAGCACACCAACAAGGGTCACGTTCGGAAAATCATGCCCCTTTGCTATCATCTGGGTGCCAACCAAAATATTTATGTTATTCTCACGGAAGGCATCCAAAATATCCTCATGCGAATTCTTTCCCGTTGTTGTATCCATATCCATTCTTATCACGGAGCATCCCGGAAAATACTTCTTCAAATCCTCCTCCACCTTCTGAGTTCCAGTACCAAACTGACGGATAGAGCCGCTGCCACATTTTGGACATGCCGATGGCATCTTTACAGTATAGCCACAGTAATGACAAATCAGGCGATCATCATTGGCGTGGTAGGTCATTGTAATGTTGCAATGCCTGCATTTTAGCCTTATCCCACAGCTCCTGCACAAAACGAAGGATGCATAGCCCCTTTTATTCAAAAAGAGGATTGTCTGGCGGCCTTCTGCTATATTCCTCTTAATCTCTGCCGAAAGAGCGCTGCTGAACATGGTCCTGTTGCCCATCTCCAGCTCCTTTCTCATGTCCACCACATGAGTCGCAGGCATATCCATGGCATTCGTGCGTTCCTTCATTACCACAAGGGCTATCTCTCCATCCAGAGCCCTTTGGTATGTTTCCACCGAAGGCGTTGCTGAGCCGTATATGAGCAGAGCTCCGTCATGCATACATCGTCTGACCGCAACCTGACTGGCACTATATTTAGGTGTCGTCTCGGACTTGTAGGTGTTTTCGTGTTCCTCATCAATAATAACTATCCCAAGCTCCTCAATGGGCGCAAATATTGCGGATCTGGCACCAACGACTACCCTTACTTCACCATTTCTTATCAAACGCCACTGATCATATCTTTCTCCCAAAGATAGCCTACTATGCTGCACAGCTACAAGGTCTCCGAAGCGCCCCCTAAAACGGCCAACCATCTGCGGCGTAAGAGAGATTTCGGGCACCAGAACAATTGCCTGTCTGCCCTGGTCCAGTACATGCTCAATCAACTGCATATACACCTCGGTCTTGCCGCTGCCCGTAACCCCGTGCAGGAGCATTTCACTAAAGCTGCGCTCATTTAATCTGGTCAGTGCCTGCTCAATTGCCTCTCTCTGCTCGCGCGTAGGCTCCATTGGCTTTGTTGGCTCAACCTCTTTATGCCTGAAGGGATCCCTTTTTACTTCCAATTCTCTGTAAGCTATATACCCGTATTTACACAGTGTATCCGCCACTGATGATGACACCGACGCAAACCGCATCAAATCGGCAACAGCAACATATTCGTTATCCAACAATATTTCAAGAACTCTAATCTGCTGAATCCTTTTGATAACACCGTTGTCAATGTCCTCCCTCACTTGGTCCGGATCCATCACAAGAGTAGCCACACGGATTTTCTTTTGCCGCACAGCCATTGAATATTGCTCTTTTATGCAAAGGATTCCCTTCTCCTCAAGTGTCTTAAGGTGCCAGCCAAACCTGCTTTTTACACCACAAAGCGCCTTTAATTCGCCTTCCTCCAGTTGTCCATCATTCTCCCCCAGTGTTGATACAATAGCCTTCTGGCTCGGGGTTAATCCTTCATGTACCAGCACTTCCTGCGACCTTTCTCCCATGGGCGCAACTCCCTGATGACAGCCAGCCTGTTGTGACCTACCTCCATCAATAAGAAGCTGAACAACCGTCAGACTCTTCACATCAATGCCTGCCGGTAGCATGCATTTGACTGCTGCCCCATAGGTGCAAAAATATCGCTGCTTCATCCAACAGGCAAGCTTAATAAGCCCCTGTGTCAAAACAGGCTTAGCATCTAGAGTTCTTTTTATGCTTTTCAGCTCTTTATACTTGGTATCATCGGCAAACCCGAATATATAGCCCTCCTTGGGCTTGTCACCCTTCCCAAAGGGTACAATAACTCTCATCCCGGGCAAAAGGTCTGCTTCCATTTCTTCAGGTACTTTGTAGTGATATTGTTTATCAAATTCGCGTGTTGCGCCGCTTATAACGACTATGGCGATTTTATCCATTAAATTCCCCTTCGTATGTAAAGTAAATCATTTATACTAGCAAACATCAAAAATACATTGGTGGTATTTCAATTATACACCAAGAGTTTTTTCTTTACTATGCTGAGTACCGGCAGCATCACCCAAATTCCTTGTTTCAGGTGACCTGCTCGGGTATAATAACAAGGTAGCCCGTCGGATTATTTACATAAAGGAGAAATTCATGAAGGTGCTCGGCATTGTAGCTGAATATAACCCCTTTCACAACGGTCATCTTTATCATCTGCGAACATCTAAGACCCTAATCGGTGCCGATTGCGTGGTTGCAGTGATGAGCGGTAATTTTACTCAGCGCGGCGAACCCGCTGTGTTTGATAAGTGGGCAAGGACGCAAATGGCTCTGCTGTGCGGTGTAGATCTTGTCATTGAACTACCTGCACCATACGCCATGGGTAGTGCAGAATACTTCGCCTACGGCGCCGTCAAGCTGCTTGACAGTCTCGGAGCCGTAAGTGTGTTAAGCTTTGGAAGTGAAAGCGGTCAGCTTGAAAGTCTAAAACAAATAGCATCAATTATTTTGGAGGAGCCACAGGACTATAAGGCTGCCCTCAAGGAGTACCTCTGTGCTGGGAACTCATTCCCCGCCGCAAGACAAAAAGCGCTGTCAGCCTACCTAAAAGCCAGGCAGGAAAAGGATTCGCTCTCAGATGCTTTGAGCAGTCCAAACAACATCTTAGCTGTTGAATATCTTAAGGCACTCATGCGCCTTGACAGCATAATTACTCCGCAAACCATCAGCCGCATTGGAAATGACTACAGGTCAGCGGAATTGACTGGCGAAATCAGCAGTGCTACCTCCATAAGAGAGCTGTTGGCCACTACTGACTGGAACACTGCAAAGGAGCTGCTCACTCCATCCATGCCCCTCTCCTGCTTAGATATTATTGAGCACGAAATGGAGCTTGGCAGAGGTCCAGTTTTCCCATCGGATTTTGCTTCCACCATACTCTCAAAATTAAGAAGCATGTCTGTTGACGAGATAAGCGCCCTACCATACATGGAAGAGGGTCTTGAAAACAGGATAAGGGTTGCTGCCGAAAAAGCCGGCACCTATGATGAATTGCTAGATCAAATCTGCACCAGGCGCTATCCCATCACAAGAATACAAAGAATTCTTTTCAGCCTGCTGATAGGATTGACAAATGATAGCTTTGAGGCTTTTAATGGCGCAGGCGGACCGGCATACATTCGTATCCTGGGCTTCAACAATACCGGCAGGAGTCTGCTGTCAGCTATAAAGGGGGAAACAAAGCTGCCAGTGATAACAAAAACCGCCGACTTCAAGAATTCTGCACTTGCCAATGTTCCTGAAATGCTCAGCCTCGAGGCAAGGGCAACCGACCAATATGTACTAGCCTGCAAAAGCCCCTCCATGCGGATTTCTGGCAGCGAATTTACTCGAACCAGTATTTATAAATAAATTTACTATATTTTCTACTTGATTGAAGGAATTTTTTTTGCTGTATAGAATAGTTATATATAAGATTATCATGGAGGTGTTATATGAATTATTTAGTAAATGCGGTGAAATTCTCAATAAAGAACTGGATGCTTATACTCCCACTTTTTATCCTTACGGCTTTGGCTTCTCTAATAGGAGGAGTGGGCTCGGCCGCAAACCTGACAGCCATTACTGGGCTACTTGCAGGCAATACTGACCCTAGTTCGCTGTTTGCTGCAATACCAGCTCTTTTGACCAGTATCATTGGTGGCGGCACTGTAGCATTTATTATTCCCTTTATTTATATGCCAGCGACATATGGACTGGTAAACAAAAGCCTTGAAACAGGAAATGCAACGCTAAACGATATTGGCGCATCTATAAGCAATAATTTCGTAAAATACATAATTTATTTTGTGGGCTTGATAGTCGTATATCTTGTATGCGGCATCCCGACTCTATTACTGCTTCTGTTGTTCTCCTGGCTCACCACCGTTATCGGTGGCCTCGGCATATTACTTCTGGGCATTATTATTCTTGCACTAGTTGTAGTCTTTATCGTTTTATCAGTGCTGCTTAGCTTGTGGTTCTCCGCCATGGTAATTGACGGTCTTGATGTAGTTGCAGCAGCAAAGAAGTCTATCGAAGTTGTAAAAGGTTTTTTCTGGACAATACTTGGTATCACCGTAATTGTAGCCATTGCAGCATCAATCATATCCGCAATTATCGGCTTCCTTGGCGCAATACCACTGCTTGGGCCTATCCTTATAAGTGTTGTTCCGACAGCCCAGACATTCCTTATGATAGTATTCAGCATCATGGTTTACAGAGAGAGAACAGGAAGAATCAATGCCGCCTGATACTAGATTTTTCATGTAAGGCTATTGCGATATAACCTTAATCAAACTCATTAAGTAGTTTTTTTATAGGGACTTGTCATCAAGTCCCTTTTTCATGGCAATTTTACTATCAAGTCATTCCATTGTGATATAAAGCCACTCCAGCTTAATATTTTTTCGGCCGGGCTCTGAATATCTCGCTTCGCAACTCACTACGCCTTGAATTGCAGCTATTGGTATGATAAAATACTCAAAAAAACATGAGGTAAAAACAATGTCAAACAACGTTTTTAACACACTTAAAGAAAGGGGCTTTATCGCCCAGCTTACCCATGAGGATGAAATAAAGAATCTTCTTGAGAATAATAAGGTAACCTTCTATATTGGTTTTGACCCGACTGCAGACAGCCTTCACGTGGGACACTTCCTGCAGATGATGGTTATGGCCCATATGCAAAGAGCAGGACACAAGCCAATCGCACTCATAGGCGGGGGCACGGCAATGGTTGGCGACCCTTCCGGCAGGTCCGATATGCGAAAAATGATGACACAGGAAACAATCCGTCACAATTCAGATAAATTTAAGGAACAGCTCTCAAGATTCATTGATTTTACAAATGACAGGGCGCAAATGGTCGACAATTCAGATTGGCTCCTAAAGCTGAATTATATTGATTTTCTTAGAGATGTCGGCGTACATTTCTCAGTAAACAGAATGCTTACTGCTGAGTGCTTCAAGTCTAGAATGGAAAAGGGACTTACCTTTATTGAATTCAATTATATGCTGATGCAAAGCTACGACTTTCTTGTTCTCAATAAGAAATATGGCTGCCAGCTTCAGCTTGGCGGTGACGACCAGTGGTCCAACATCCTTGGGGGCATAGACCTGATTAGGCGTACCGAAAGCAAGGAGTCCTACGGAATGACCTTTACACTGCTCACAACAAGTGAAGGTAAGAAAATGGGCAAAACTGAGAAGGGAGCCCTTTGGCTCGATGCAGAGAAAACGTCTCCCTATGATTTCTATCAATATTGGAGAAACATTGATGATGCAGATGTCGTAAAGTGCCTCAAGCTTCTGACCTTCCTGCCCATGGATGAGATTGCAGGTCTGGCTGAGCTTAGAAACGAGCAAATCAACGAAGCAAAGAAGGTACTGGCTTATGAGGTCACAAAGCTGGTACACGGTGGAAAAGAAGCCGACAAGGCTAAACAGTTGGCGGAAGCGCTATTTGGCGGAGGCGGTAACACCAGCAATCTGCCTACAACCGAATTGACCATGCAGGAAGCCGAAGCCGGGATAAACATTCTTGACCTTCTTCTAAAAACAGGGTTGGTGCCATCAAAGGGTGAAGGTAGAAGGCTTGTGCAACAGGGAGGCATCTATATCGATGAATCTCCAGTGGCAAGCATCGACTACTTGGTGAACAAGAGTCTGTTCACCAATGGCGAGCTGATTATGAAGAAGGGCAAGAAGACCTATCACAAGATCATACTAAAGTAGTTGTTAAATCTCCATGATGATCGGGAGGATCATAGGCTTGCGCTTAGTTTTCTCAAAAAGATAGGTTCTAAGCTCATTCTTGATTAAGCCCTTTTTGGCCGGCCAGTCATTTTTGCTCTTATCTTCACATTTGGCCAGAGCTTTTTTGATGACCTCCCGAGCATTCTCAATCAGATCCTCAGACTCTCTGACATATACGAACCCTCTTGAGATAATATCGGGACCTGCAATTATCTGGCCAGATTCCTTCTCTGTAGTGATTACAACTACAATCAGCCCGTCCTGGGACAGGAGCTTTCTGTCTCTGAGTACAATGCTTCCCACATCACCCACACCAAGGCCGTCTACAAGCACTCTCCCGGATGAAACCGAGCCATTAATTTTGGCCGAATCGGGACCCAGCTCCAAAACACTGCCATTCTCCATCATGAATATGTTGTCGTTTGGCATGCCGAGCTTTCTCACAAGGTTTGCATGCTGCTTGAGATGTCTATATTCGCCATGAACAGGCATGAAAAACTTCGGGCTGACCAGATTGTGAATAATTTTCAACTCCTCCTGGCAAGCATGACCCGACACATGCACATCAGCCAGTTTCTCATATATGACGTCTGCTCCCTTTTTGAAAAGGTCGTTGATGACCTTGATAATCGGTTTTTCGTTCCCCGGTATAGGAGAAGCAGAAATAATAACCAAATCTCCCGGCTCGATTTCAACCTTCTTATGCTCGGATGCCGCCATTCTAGACAATGCTGCCATTGGCTCGCCCTGGCTTCCAGTAGTGAGGATGACCATTCTCTCAGGAGGATAATTATCAATCATATCAATATCCACCATCGTACCCTCAGGCACATTCAAATACCCCAGCTCTGTTGCAACGGAAACAACATTCACCATGCTTCTACCTACAACAGATACTTTTCTGCCGAATTTATATGCGGCATTAATTACCTGCTGTATTCTGTGAACATTTGATGCGAAGCTGGCAACAAGAATCCTGCTTTTCGCATTGACAAATATCTCATCAAAGGTCTCCCCCACTGATCTCTCCGATAAAGTATAGCCTGGCCGGTCGGCATTTGTGCTATCGCTCATCAGCAGCAGCACGCCCTTCTTTCCAAGCTCAGCGAATCTCGTCAGATCCATTGGCTTCCCCTGTATAGGCGTATAGTCAATTTTGAAATCTGATGTATGAACTACAACACCCACCGGCGTATGCAGTGCAATGGATAGGGAATCAGCTATGCTGTGGGTAGACCTTATAAACTCGACTTTAAAATCACCCATCTTTACAGTCTCCCCAGCTTCTACATCCACCAGTTTGGTAACCGAAAGCAATCCATGCTCCTCAAGCTTATACTTCAAAAGGCCCAGAGTCAGCCTGGTTCCATACACCGGTACATTAATATCCCTAAGAAAATATGGCACTGCACCAATATGATCCTCATGACCGTGGGTAAGTACAATTCCTCTGATTTTTTCCTTGTTCTTCATCAGGTATGAAATATCCGGGATAACTAAATCTATCCCCAGCATTTCATCCTCCGGAAAGGCAAGACCACAATCCACAACAATAATGTCATCTCCATATTCAAACACATAGGTGTTTTTTCCAATCTCCTGCAATCCGCCCAGCGGTATTACTTTTAGCTTCTGTTTACTCTTTGACACAATAAAACCTCCAAAACAATCCTTGATAATATATTTCACTTCACCGGACACATTATGTATACCATAGTAAAGATGTGTTCAACAACCCATGCTACAGCTTATCATCCAAGTGTCTCCATCTAACCAACTTATTATAGCATGAAATATTTTGATTGGAAACATTATTGGTTCCTAGACAGCTTCACAAATGGTTTTACGCACTTTTAAAGCATTTTTTCACTATATTCTTATGTAAAAAATAGGTCCATATACATATTGACATAGGAAAATTGTACTAGTATAATAAAAATACTCGTTTTCGAACGATTCTCTTTTGTTTGACCCGGATTAAATTTAGAAGTGTGATAATGCAGAGCCATATGGGGCTCTGTATTTCCATTCCAAGCTTTTTTATGCTTTCATCCACTAACCGAATATAACTATAAAATCGCAACCGCATTAGAATATAGTTGCTAGAGCGTGCGCTCACTTGGCGAACCATATGCAAAAGACCCGCTAAAATAACGGGTCTCTTTGTGGCTGCGGGAGAAGGATTTGAACCCTCACAGACTGATCCAGAGTCAGTTGTGCTGCCATTACACAATCCCGCAATATTTGTGACAGTGGTTATTATAGCATAAGGTCAGTAGATAATGCAAGATAATAAATTCAAAAAATATTACTTACATTTTATGCCATCAAAGCTTTACATTTCTTGTATTTATGTTAAAATTGTAATAAAAGTACTTCAATGTTGTTTCGAACAAAATTTCGGCGGGTAAATACACTAAATATCATTTTTAGATTTCTACACTAATATTATACAAGGAGGGGTTACCATGAAAATGGACCAGTTAGTATTATCTAGCTTGAACATTACGGAGGATCAATACCACTTCAAAGGTCAGTTTATACTTAAAGCTTCTGGCAAGTCCAAAAGTGTTGATCTGGAAGAATTGGCTAAGCCTTCAGTGCTTGAGGGCATTAAAGCCTACTTTGATCTTGATGAGCCAACAAAGGAAATAGAGAGTAAGCTCATGGATATGGTCATGGAAAAAGCCCACATCGGCTCCAAAATCGTTGAAGGTGAGAATTACGATGAATCAGCAAGAAACAAAAAGATGGAACGCCTTGCAAAAAACCTGGATATATCATAGATTAGGTTCCGCAGAAGGTTCGGTAAGGGCAGCTTGATTGCTCAGGCACACTGGCATAAGCGGCCTGCTTAGGCAAGTGCGCAAAGGGTTTGGAAAGTACATCAAGCAGCCTTTCCATTACATCGTAGTCTTCATTTTTGACTGCCTTTTCCAGCGCCTCTTCTACCAGATGGTTACGAGGAATTAATGCAGGATTACTATTGCGCATTAGCTGGTGGGAGCCGGCCTTCGATTCTGCTTGCCTTCCAAGCCTTAATAACCACCTGTCATACCAATGTTTAAATTCATCCGATGCGAATAAAGGCGCATCATTAAACTCATCAAAGGTTAGTGCAAGAAATGTGTTGGTATAATCCGCCCTATATATTTCCATCAGCCTAAGCAGCTCTTCAATTAGTGATTCGTCCTCTGCTTCCTGATTGAAAATTCCCAGTTTTGACCGCATACCGCTAAGCCAACTATCCTGATAGATAGCGGCATATTTAAAAATCTCATTCTCGGCAATTTTAATTGCCTCTTTCTCTTCATCAGCTAATAAAGGCAATAGAGTTTCTGCAAAACGTGCAAGGTTCCACTCCCCAATGGCCGGCTGATTGCCATAGGCATATCGCCCTCCGGTATCTATGGAGCTAAACACTGTTTGGGGATCATATTCATTCATAAAGGCGCAGGGGCCATAATCAATAGTTTCGCCGCTCAGGCTCATATTATCAGTGTTCATTACACCATGAATAAAGCCAACCAGTTGCCATTTGGCAATCAAGACAGCTTGTCGCCTGATTACTTCTCTAAGAAATGAAAGGTATGGATTATCTGTGTCAAAGGCTTGAGTAAAGTGACGTTGAATAGTGTAGTCAGCCAGAGCCCTCAATTCATCGAGATTGCCCCAATTGGCAGCGAATTGAAAGGTGCCAACACGCAAGTGACTGGCGGCAACCCGGGTTAAAACTGCGCCAGGTAGCTCAGACTCCCTTATTACCGTCTCGCCGGTCGTTACCACCGCCAGACTGCGAGTCGTAGGTATGCCAAGGCCGTGCATCGCTTCGCTTATAATGTATTCTCTCAGCATGGGGCCAAGTGTTGCGCGACCATCACCTCTACGAGAGTAGGGCGTTCTGCCCGAGCCTTTAAGCTGAATATCAACCCTTGTACCCGAAGGAGTCCGCTGCTCACCAATCAGCACAGCCCGCCCGTCACCCAACATGGTGAAATAACCGAATTGATGCCCTGCATAAGCCTGGGCCAGAGGAATAGAGCCCCGGAGAACCATGTTTCCGGCAAATATCTGTACGCCCCCATCCTTTTTCAACAACTCCACATTCAAGCCCAGGGCTGTCGCCAGGGAATCATTAAGTATAACCAGCTTCGGACTGCGCACGGGGGTCGGTTTTATACTTGTGTAAAACCTTTCTGGCAGCTGAGTGTAGCTATTATCTAATTCCCATCCCATATCTCCTAATGTTCCACTAGCCATCCACTCACCTTTTCCGACAATAGAATTATCATAGTATTTTCTATTAGGTTTTACTACTATCGGTTTTATATACTCCCGGCGCAACAATATGAATCAACTTAACCTGCTAAATTTTTACATGTCCGAAGAAACAGTCGCGGCATTATCCTCTGCCACAGTAATCCATACATTTTTTCCTGCTTCTACAACTACCGCTTCTGTCTGAACTGCATTGTCTGTATTTTGGTTAGCATTAACAATTACATTTGTTCAATATTCT
>JAAYBT010000107.1 GCA_012730015.1 Clostridiaceae bacterium | reverse complement strand
CTGCACTCCATTGTCAGAAGTGTTCCGCTGCTCTCATAGCTCACGGCCTTGATAAATGCATTCTCATTAAAATAGGCTGCTGCTTTTGCCTGATCATAGGGGATGAGCATCTTGCAGTCCACATATTGAGTGAATATTCTTTCGCCGATAAGCTGAATTAACTCTTCCAGTCCAACTCTTTCTAAGGCAGAAATATAGATATCATTGCCTCTCAAATAAGGTATCTTCATATCGGTCAGTTCAGCCTTATTGTAAACATAGATAGTCGGAATCTCTCCGGCTCCTATCTGCTTCAAAGTCTCCTCCGTCACCTTTATCTGTTGAGCGCAGTTGGGATTTGAAGCATCCGCAACATGCAGCAGCAAATCCGCATCCCTCACTTCCTCCAGTGTAGACCTGAATGCCTTGACCAGATCATGTGGCAGCTTGCTGACAAAGCCAACCGTATCGGATAACAAGAACTCCTTATTATCCGGCAGGGAAACCTTCCTAACCGAGGTGTCAAGGGTTGCGAACAGCATGTCCTTTTCAAAAACCTTTTTGCTGTCAGGCCTTTGCGACATATCCATCATTGCATTCATTACAGTAGACTTGCCTGCATTTGTGTATCCCACCAGCGCAACAGTGGGTAGTCCGGATCTGGCACGTCTTTTGCGTTGTGTTTGTCTGTCAAGCTCAACCAACTTGAGCTCTTTTTCAAGCTCGGAGATTTTCTCTTCTATCCTTCTACGATCCAAGACAATTTTCTTTTCACCGCCACCTCTGCTGGTAACGCCAACGCCGCCGTACTGACGGTCCATTGCCTCATTTAATCCTACCAGCCTCGGCAGCATATACTTCAGCTCCGCTAACTCCACCTGCAGCCGTGCTTCCCTCGTCTGGGCCCGCCGGGCAAATATTTCGAGAATCAGCGATGTTCTATCCATAATTTTATGTTCAAGTGCTCTTTCGAGGTTTCTCAGTTGAGATGGCGAAAGTTCGTTATCAAAAACCAGAACATCCGCCTCGGTATTGTCTAAAAAGCTTTTGATTTCCCTGACCTTGCCCGAACCAATATAGAAGGTTTTGTTTATTGCCTTAAGATTCTGCTCCACCTGTGCCACTATTTCCATCTCACAGGCAAGTGCGAGATTTTCCAGCTCCTCCATGGAATCTCTAAAGTCGGAATAGCCCCCGATATTCACTCCTACCAGTATCACTCTTTGCTTTTGCTCCATCAACGTGCTCTCCTTGTGCATCAAAGGTTATTTAGCATGGGTGCCTTTCCCCACTTCTTATATTATAATAGATTTACAGCATTTATAATATACTAAGCAGAAAAGAGGGATCAACATGAGTTTATTTGCATGTGTCACAGGAGCAGACAGAGGACTGGGATTTGAGATGGTAAAGGGTCTTTTAAAAGATGGTTACACCGTTTTTGCGGGAAGGTACAACAAGGAATGGAGGCTGCTAGACGAACTGGAATCATCCTACCCGGATAGTATGTATATTGTTGATATTGACGTTTCCAGTGATGCAAGTGTTAAGGCTGCTTCTCAGTTTATCAAGTCTAAGGCAGATAAACTGGAGGTGCTGGTAAACAATAGTGCAATAGGCGGCGATCACAATGACAAAACCATTTACGATTCTCTCGATTTTGATGAAATCCTCAAAGTGATCAATGTCAATGCCCTTGGCGCAACAAGAGTCACAAACGCGCTGTTCGACCTTATTGTAGCCGGCGACAAGAAGCTCATCATGAATATTTCTTCAGAAGCCGGCAGTATCAATACCTGCTACAGGAAAGGCTGGTTCGCATATTGCACATCGAAGGCGGCTCTAAATATGCTGTCTGCAATCGTGCATAACAGCCTAAAAGAAGTGGGAGGACAGGTTCTTCTAATCCATCCGGGATGGATGAAATCCTGGCTTACAGGCACATACCATGATGAAGCACCGCTGACCCCGGACATTCCTGCAAAGAAGCTAGTTGAGATGATAAGAGACCCTGAGCGGTACAAGGGCGAAAGACCAACATTTATCGATTACGAGGGCAACAAGTGGGATTTCTGAGACAGTGCTAACAACAAAAATTTTTAAGGAGGATAAATTGATGCAAAAGAGCAAAAGGGCGATTCTGATAGGCGATAATGCGCATGCAGACTGGCATCCTCTAAAAGGCCCCGACAAGGAGATTACGGAGGCTTTGTCCGAATTTGAATTTGTGCAATCCGAAGACTACGATCAATTCAGGGAAGAAAGCCTGAAGCAATATGACCTGTGTATTTCCTTTGTTGACCAATGGGAAAATAGAATGACGGATGACCGGACCTGCGGACTATTATCCTATGTTTGTCACGGCGGCGGGCTGTTAATTATACATAACGGCATTGCTATCCAGGCACGATATGAGCTGGCACAGCTCGCAGGCGGAAAATTTCTCAGTCATCCTGATCAAAAGGTTCTAACTTACAGGCCTTGCTCAACGAAGCATGTTATCATGGAGGGAGTCGAGGGCTTTACCGTAAAAGAGGAGCCCTATAGATTTGAACTGGATAATATGATTGAAACCACGATGCTGATGGAATATGAGGACGAAGAAAAAGTATGGCCTGCGGCCTGGGCTCATGGCTACGGCTTAGGTAGAGTTGCATATCTGTCGCCCGGGCACAATATAGAAACCTATCT
>JAAYBT010000106.1 GCA_012730015.1 Clostridiaceae bacterium | reverse complement strand
ACTGAGGGCATATCTGCAATAAGCTTTGTAGGCTTTGATAATTTCAAAGGACTGCTCGAAAGCGTTTCCTTTCGGCTTGCTGCCATGAATACGCTCAAATTTAACCTTATCAGCGTGCCTTTTATTCTCATGCTTTCATTAGCAATTGCACTGCTGCTCAACAGCAGGCTAAAATACATATCGGTCTTTAAGTCATTATTTATACTGCCTCTTGTTATCCCGGTTGCATCGATAGTTCTTGTCTGGCAAATCCTTTTCGGTGACTATGGCGCAATAAACGGAATCCTTAATGCATGCAATATAGAGACTGTTGATTGGCTAAACTCAAGCTGGTCATTCTTCATACTGGTTTCTCTTTATGTATGGAAAAACTGCGGCTATAATATTATCCTCTTCATTGCAGGATTGAACAGTATTCCGCTTGATTATTATGAGGCTGCAAATATAGACGGCGCCGGCAGGCTTAAGCGCTTTTTGAAAATCACTGTACCCTACCTAATCCCGACAGGTTTTTTTGTTTTTATCATCTCGATTATTAATTCATTCAAGGTTTTCCGGGAAGCATACCTGCTTGCAGGCAGCTATCCCCATCAGGACATCTATATGCTTCAGCACTTTATGAATAACAATTTCGACAATTTAAACTACCAGAGGCTATCGACAGCTGCCTTTCTTATCGTCTCATTGATTGTCATACTGGTATTTTTCTTATTTAGCTTTGAGGAAAGGTATGGAATGAACTTTAGGAATTGAGGACGGGAAGCTATGATTGTCAGTAGGTCTAAATACAAGCGTGTATTACAGTACATATTGCTGCTAATGCTTGCGGCGATGCTACTGTTTCCGATTGTACTTATAACAGCCAACTCTTTTATGGATGAGAACGAAGTGATTTCTACCTATGGCATGTCGGGCAGCGACGGCACAGCCTTAGATAAGGACTATGCCAAGATTGTCTTCATCCCCGGCAAGGCTAGCCTTATGCAGTATTACTATGCACTGTTGCGGGAGCCGACCTTTTTGGTCATGTTCTGGAATTCGGTTATTTTGACAGCGCCGATTATGCTTGGACAAATACTTGTTTCCTCCTTTGGCGGGTATGCATTTGCTAAATACAGGTTTCCGCTTCGAGATCAGATTTTTTTCCTCTTTATTATTGTCATGCTCATGCCATACCAGGTAACCCTTGTGCCTAACTATATACTGTTTAACAAAATGAATATGATAGGTTCCTATTTAGCTATTATCTTGCCGGGTGTTTTCACGACCTTTGGGGTCTTCTTGTTAAGGCAGTTTATACAGGGCATTCCGGATGAGTATAGTCAGGCGGCAAGAGTTGACGGAGCCGGGCATCTGAGTATTTTTTTCAGAGTCATTATGCCCCAGTGCAAGAGTGGGATTGCTTCCCTGGCTATTTTGAGCTTTGTTGATAATTGGAATATGGTTGAGCAGCCGCTAATCTTTTTAAGAGACAGCTATAAGTATCCCATGTCAATATTTCTTTCATTTATAAATACTTCAAATCCGGGGATTGCATTTGCCTGTGGTATTTTATATATGCTTCCTGCGGTATTAATATTTCTTTATGGCGAGGAGTATCTCATAAAGGGGATTCAATTGTCAGGTATAAAGTAAGGGGGAGAATATGCAACAGCCTATTATAAGTGAGAAAAGAAAGAAAATAGTTGGCAGGGTGGCGCTTGTTGTGCTTTTTGCGCTTATAATGCTGACATTTCTTTCTAAGACTATTCACAATACACTTATGCCAAAGGTTACAACTGTACAGCATGTCAAAGGCAGCCTTCAGGAGGAATTCGAAGCGGATGGGAGCATGGAGCATTCTCAGAAGCATGAGCTGCTTGCAGGGGGAAGCTGGAGGGTACAGGAGGTTAAGGCTGTTGTGAACCAGCAGGTGAAAAAGGGAGACCTATTGGCGGTAATTGATAGTCACGATATAGAGATGGATTTAATGGCAGGTGACTATGAGCTGATGAAGCTGGAAAATGCCATCCAGAGCTATAAGGACAAAAACAGGCCAGTTCGGCTTTCTGATTACGAGAGCGAGCTGGAGTTTGCACAAAGTGAGATGGAGAGGGCAAAAAAGGAGCTTGAATTGACGAAGGAATTGTATGAGGTGGGAAGTGAATCATTGAAAAGTGTTGAGGCTGCTGAGTATGCATATAACAGCAAAAAACTTGCCTATCAGTCAAAAAGGAGTGCGCTTGATGAAATAAAGGCCGACCAGCTTATAGCGCAGGACGAGTATGACAGAGTACTTAAAGAAAAGACGGCCGAGCTGGAATTGAAAAAAGCTGAGCTTGCCTATAAAAAGGAAAGGATATCTGAGGATGGTTCGATAAGGGCTGCTATAGATGGAATCATTACCGTCGTAGGTATTGAGCCCGGAACAAGTACAACACACAATCAGATCCTGTTCGAGATTGCCGAAATTCCATCCTCCTATGCAGCTATATGGTTTCTTGATGCGGACAACTACTACAAATATTCTATAGGTGACCAAGTCCTTATTGAGACTGTGGCAGAGGTTGACGAGAATAGTCAAAAAGCATTAAGGTCCATTCCCTTGACAGGGAAGATAGGTAGCAGAATGTTTGATGCAGAAAGGGGAAGCTATAAGTTCCGTGCTGATATAGGGGATAAGGAGGCTAGTGAAAATATTTTAATTAACGAGGGGCAGAGGGCAAAGGTCCGGTCTGTTGCCAGCAGCCCTTTGTATGAATACCTGCTTCCCAAAAGCTGCATTACCCAGGTGCAGGGTGAGGATTGCATATTTGTTGTGCAAAAGAGGCAGGGAGCTCTGGGAGAGGAATACTATGTTGAACAGAGGGAGGTTAAGATTCTGGGGCAGGATGATTTTAATGTTGCGGTTGATTGCTATTTCAAAAAAAATGATATTGTGGTTTCCAGCACGTCAAAGCCATTGAGTGACATGATGCAGGTGTATGTCGACAAAGCCGGTAAGGCTGACGCGGGGTGATTATGTATGTCAAAAAGCATTATAAGGGATCTAAATGCCGGATTTTTTGTCTTTAGTTCACTTGCAGTAATCTTGATAACAATTATTGCGCTTATGAACTATTCCTTAGGGTGTATGCTCTTATTCGATATGGAGAGCACGGCTGAGATGGTAAGGGTAAGCGATAGCAACATATTTACCTTTAGTGATCTGAAGCACTTGAAAGCAGAAGCCGGGCTTGAAAAAATCTCCGCTTACAGCGAAATGATAGCATTAGTTTCCAATAGGGCGGGCATTTGCAAAGATGGTATGAAGGTGGTGCTGGTAGACGAGGATTATTCGTCTATATATAAATATGAAATGATTGAGGGAAGGTTTCCGGATGAGGATTCGGTTAGAAAAGGGAAGCCCTATGCGGTTATTAGCGACCAACTGGCTTTGAGACTCTTCATGACCCTTAGGGTTGTTGGCAATGAGATCGAGATTATGGGTGAGAAATATACGATTTTCGGCGTTTATAAGAGCAGAAGCTCCGTGTTTTGGACTCTTTCCGGGGATGGCTTCGACAGGGTTTTCATCCCTTACACCGCAATTGACAGCTATATGGAGCTGCCTGTAGATATTATGGCGTTGGTCAAAAAGCAGGAGCAACATATTAATGATACTAAAATTAGGATTGATGCAATAACCGGACAGAAGGTGTCTTCATATGAAATTAATGATTACACTACATCCGGAGTAGTATCTCACCAATATTTCGATTTGCTTGTTTATATTATTGGCTTGGCGGCTATCCTATTCACCATAGTGTTTCTAGCAAGATATGCAGCTTACCTAATCCGGCGCTGCAAGAAGAAGCTAAACAGCTATTATGCCGGGAATTTGCTAAAGACTGATTTTAAAGAGATACTGGGCCTATTATCGGTATTCATTGCAGGTATTGTAGTAATGGCTTTAATTGCAAACATGATTGCTTTTGATTTTATTGTTGCAGATAAATATATACCTGATGACAATATTTTCGATACGCACTTTTACATAAGCGCTGCCATGAAAGACAGCATACTGGCAAATTCCTATAAGATTAATATTTACAGTGTGGTTGAGAATTACCGCAGAGGCATTATGCGCATTAACATATACTGTGCTTTATTGATTTCAGTTTTTATTGTCATTTCAACCATGCTATACAGACTGTTGCTTAAAGCAGGTGCCAGGGGCAAAAGCATACTGTGGACTGTGTTGACTACTGTTGTCCTGGGTGGAGCTTTAGGAGTAATGATGGCTATCTTACTAGGATTTGAAGCCTATTGCCCGGTCAAAATATGGCTGCTTATGCTTTACTATTACTATATTTTATTGT
>JAAYBT010000105.1 GCA_012730015.1 Clostridiaceae bacterium | reverse complement strand
CTGTCGGTGAAGGCGGAGATATCGCCGCGGGCGCTTACATTGTAGTCCTTGTAAGCTGCATAAGAGTAAAGTATCTTTGCCATCTGCTCACGGGTAATATTGCCCTCCGGCCCGAATTTATCCGCAGAGTAACCATCTACAATGCCATTCTCAGCAGCCCATGCCACTGCTTTGTGATACCATTTACCCTCGCCAACGTCTGTGAAGGCAATGGGATCTGCCGCGTCCGGCTCGCCCTCCAGCCTCCAGAGGATGGTAACTATCATGCTCCGGGAGGTGTTGGCCGCCGGACTAAAGGTCTTATCACCCGTACCTGTCATTAGGCCATATTCATAGACGAAGCTTACCGCATCATAGAACCAGTCCTTCTCACTCACATCGGTAAAAAGATTGTCCTGCGCATCAGCGTCAGTTAGAATTGCACAGTTCTCAATCACAATGGGAGGTGTCACAGCTATACCTGGCACCTTAATAATGCCGTAATTCAGGCCTATAAAATCACAGTATTTTAAGCTGATGGGACCCTCAAGAGCACCACCGGCTGCAAGTCCAAAGCACCAATCAGCACCTGGCTTTTTTCGGAAGGTAATGCGTTTGTCTGCTTTTCCCTCAGCTGTTAATGTTCCTGTTATCGAAAGATCTACCCCTGCATCCAGGTTAACTGTGACACCGGGTTTTATCTCAAGAGAGCTGTGGATGCCATCGTCTTTATCTCCATATCCGAAGACCCTCACACTGTTACTCAGCAGATACGGGGTGCCTGCTTGACCCCAAATTGCATTTTCGAAAGAGGCGTATGTTGTACTGATGCTTCCGATACCTCCATTGAGTCTAATATACCGGTAAGCCTTGGGATAAGTCCTGCTAAAAGTGTTGGGGACGCCATCGACATTCTCATTTATTTTGGCATTTGCTCCGACTACAATTGGATATTTGGCAGTTGTTTCGTCACCGTTAAATTTATTGCCGCTGATCGTCACCGTTTGATCTGCTGAGCTTCTCTCATTTTGTGAGTAAAAGATTTCAACTATACGTTCCATTCCCTCCTTGATATCATTAAATGTACAGTTCTGTAAAACGGCCGACCTTCCGCTTTCAATTCTTATGAGCTCTTTTGCAACATTGTTGAATGTACATCCATCAATACTTATATCGATATCGTCCCGCTGGTTACCCCCCACTATAATGCCGCGGTTATAGTCTGTAAATTCTGTGTTTTTGACGGAAATGGTTCCTTTCCCTGCATGATTTTGCCCATTGCTGTAATATATAGCCGCCGAGAATGGGTATAAATCAGTTTTGTTTGGGCTCTCAAAAACACAATTATTTACGCTAATGTTGACCTCTTGGGCATCATCACCTTCAATTCCCTCTACGCTTGACAGGGTATAGGCGCCACGGCAGTTTCTAAATGTGCAATTAGTAAAGGAGAGACTGGCCGGTTTTGCCGGATCTACAGAGTCGGCAATAATTCCTTGCCATCCTGCATCCTTCCATAAAGTTTCTCCCTCACTGTCGGGAATAGTGGTAAATGTTACACCGTTGGCGATCAATGTGCCATTCACTGTAAGACAGGAATAAGGGTATTTGCCGGTATCTGGTACGGGTACATTGACACGATTGCCAAAATACACCGTTGAGCCACTCTCAATTGTCAGCGTAACACCTTCCTTCACAATTGGCTCACGGTTACCCACATGGCAGATATAGTATGTTCCGGCATGCCATGTCGTATCTACCGTAATATCGGATTCGATATACGCTACAACCTCAGCCTGCGCCACCGTGGGCACTAGTGCCATAATTATTACGCTACATAGAAGAAACAACCACAATTTCAAATTTTTCATTTCAACCTTTCTCCCTTCGGTATTTTTTCAACACTATGAACTATGGTGTCTGTGTTACAGCACCATCTTCAATCAGCTTATCAAGCAATGAATTACTGCCATCCTTGAGCATTGCATTCAATGCGGCTTCGGAAACCAGCACAACGTCGGCTCGGAGGAAATCTTCATGGTGCATACCCTCAGACATGATACCTATAGAAAGCGCCAGATCATCAGGCATGTCCCATGTGAAATCGACGCCTCCCTTATCTGAATAGCCGAGTGCGCGCAATACGAAGGTCAGATATGTCTTGTAGGAGGCAGTTCCTGTACCGAACTCGGTGGCGGAGATGCCATTTGTGAGCTTGTTTTCATAGGCATATCCAACATAATTGTCCGCCCACTTAGGAACATCGGTGAAGGGATGGGTCCAGCTTCCGGATGTGGCCTCGTTGTCCTTGCCGAGCAGACGTATGAGCATGACCAGCGCCTCTGTGCGCGAGGGTTTGCGAGCGAGGTCAAAGTTTGTACTGCCGTCCGGGTTGGTACCGACGCCTTGAAATAGCCCCAGTGCCTTGAGCTTCTCGGCAGCAGTGGTCTCCATAATAAAGTCACGCTGCTCCGATCCCGGCCCTGGTCCGCCGTTGTCGCCCTGAAGCGCCTCAAGCTCAGGAACGCCCTCGGCGTATCCACTATGGTCAATGCTGCCCAAAAGCCTGAGTGTCCCGTCTTTAGCTATGATAGAGCAACCCTGCTCTGTAACAAAGGTATCGCTGACGGTCACAGTCGCTCCGTTTTCTATGGTCAGCCACGCGCGTTCCTGCATCTGTAGAGATTTGAACGCTACATCCTGTCCGATTGTGACTCCCAAATAATTAATAATAAGCGCCTCACCGCCTATGCTTTTGATACCGGATTCATGGGTGAATGTTCCATTGTTGACAAAGCTGTTCTTAACGATCAGCCCGCCGCCACGAACCGTCTTTATGCTGGAGCCTGCGCTGATGGTGAGGTCATCGACAATCAAAACAAGGTCCTCGAGTGTAGCGTTGCCGGTGAAAATGCCATTTTTAACCACACCGTATTGTCGCGACTGATACCCCATATTCTTGTAACGTACGCTTTTTACTGTCCCGCCATTCAAGACAACTATGCCGTCTTCGTGGAAAACGCCGTAGAAATTACCGGTGACAGTCCCGCCATTGATGTAAGCAACACCGCCGGTCATGCGGATTCCGGAGTTTATAACGCCCTGAAGCTTTCCGCCGTTGACCTTCAAAAAGCCCCTGGGGTTACCTTGTTCAACAGCATAAGCCCCACCTATGATATTGCCGGGGCCGTTGATGGTAAGACCTTTTGTGTTACGGGTGACCAGCGGCGAACCGTTGGGGTCACCGTTCCTGCCTTTATAGTTGTATTCAATTTTGTAGTTGTTCAAATCAATTATGTAATAGCCCTCTCCCAGGTTAACGCCACCATCCTCGTCGGCTGCGTTTGCCCTGGTGAAGGTGATATTCTTTGTCAGCCTGATATGAGCGCCTGCGTCATTTTCCAGTGCTGTCCTCAGTTCCGCAACCGTCGAAACATCTATGACAGCGTCCGCCGCCTGTGTAGGTTCTGTCGCCTGTGCCACCGTGGGCATCAGTGTTATAAGAATAGCGACGCTCAGGACAAACACTAACGATTTAATATACTTCTTTCCATCTGCTCGACTCATTTTCTTCAGTTTTGTCATTATTTCATCTCTCCCTTCAATGTTTCGATCACCATCTTATGCACCGGATATCGCTCATCACCAATCATGATCTATTGCCATTTCATCATCTGTTTTCAGAAAATAATCATACGAGATTTTGCTGCCTGAGTCAGGCAGCGGGTCATCAAAGGTCACGTCAACATGGTAATAGCCATCGTCAGCATAGACTACATTCCATGCATGGAGTCCATATTCGCCGGTTCCGCCGTCTGCCCAGCCTCCAACAAAGATGCATTCTATATCCTCATACCACATAAAAAGGTAGAACAATTCTGCATATGCCTGGCAGACACCGGTTCCGTTATTCAAAAGTCCGTGAAAGGCATAGGTATCAGAGCCATACAAGCCTACCTCAAAATTTTCGTCATATTTGTAGTTCACGACCATATAATCGTGAACGGCCTTTACCTTTTGTTTCTCAGTCATTCCGGGTTTAATTATTTCATCAAGTATTGTAGCTATCTTTGCATCATAAGCCCTCATTTCATCTGTTACATGCTGCTCAACCGCTTTTCGGTTGAATATGAGAGCCTTCATTTGGTGAAACAGGAAATATTTGATTTCTTGACTAAACACCTTGGTCTGATAATTATAATTCGAGCTAGTGTAGCCTAGATCCGAATGCCTCACCGCAAAATCAACATCTTCAAAGTATTCATCGTATGCGGCATTTTCGAGCAGGATTTCGAATTTCGGAACAAGGTTATAGAATGCAGCATCGACCAGATCAGCTAATTCATCCTTTGTTTTTATGGTCATGCCCTCAGAATAAACCTCGCTCCAGACAGGTATCACACTAGCAGGTTCTTCGCCGGAAGGTTCTTCGCTCACTGGTTTTTCCTTTTCTGCCGGCTCTTCTTTTTTACCCAAAGTGAATGCTACTCTTTCTGAGGGAAGAGCTACTCTCGTTATGATAGCTGCTGCCTGTGCGCGGGTAATCGAATCCTTTGGTCCAAAGGTGCCATATGCATCGTTACCTGTAAGAATACCCGCTCTGTATAGCCTGAAGATTTCGTTCCGGTATGGTGTTCCGGAGTTGACATCAGGCAAGGTCTCTATGGTGTTAATCGGACTAAATTCCGCTTCGGGAAGAGCGCGGGCAAATATGTAGGCTACTTCCGCTCTGGTGGCGGACTTTGTAAGGTCTGTAAAGGTTTCAAATCCGACTATATCTTTATGGACTGCATATTCCAGATAGGAATAATACCAAGGAGAGCTTTTGTGAAACACCCAGTCGCCACCGCTATAAATGTTACTTACCCTCGCAGCCATTGTAATCGCTTCAGCTAAGGTTACTCCGACATTTGGGTCAAACTTGCTTCCATTTCCCTGCATCAAGCCCAACTCATAAGCCTTACAAACAACACGTTGTTTATTGAAGCCGAACCATTCATTTTCGCTGATATCGGGAAACTGCCCCGGTTTATAGCTCACCGACTGATTAAAGTTTGACATAGAGGGCTCTGCACCATTGACATTAAAGGTAAGTGTAGTCAGTACTATAATTACTGCATATAGGGCTGCCAAAATACGATGCGTTCTTTTCATTGATTTTACACCCTTTCCCTTATTTCTTATTTTCTATTCAATACTCGTTGCTGCTATATACATCCCCACTTACTTGTAAATGTACCCTGATACTCCCTTTTCATAGAGACTATAGCCATCGTCAGGTACCAGCTGCAAATTCGGGTTTGAGTATTCTTCCCGATGGATATCATAATCATCGTAAAAGCCAAGCTCAGCACGATATGTTTCCCCGGTCTCGGTATCATAGAGCCTGTCATAGCCAAGCTTTGCGTCGCTTCGTTTTTTGGATAATGCATCAATTGGACGTTGCCGATCGTGCCATGCCTGATTGTTTGAGTCTGCCGCTTGTGATAGCATCTTGCCGATTTCCAATGCCTGCTTCGTTCCTTCATCGATTTGCTGTACTCCCTTATCGATATAGCTTTGAGAATACTGAAAGCTGGATAGAGATTGCGATAGCGTTTCCTGAAGTGTATAAAATTCGTCTGCCGGTGCGGAGATTCCCGTTATATAGTAGACGACATAGTATCCTGCATCGACATTATACATATAGGATGTCATGGCATTCGCAACTCCCGCTGCGAAAAGTCCTTCGCAGGGGGTCTCATTATGAGTGAAAAGTGCTCTAACAATTGAATCATCCACGCAGTTAGAAGCAATTGGTGAATTACGCGGCGTACTCTCTACGATTTCAAGATCATTCAAAGCAGCAAAGTTATGTACCACGCCGTATTTCTTAGCATAGGAGGTATAATCATTAAAGGTGTAGAAGAATTGCTCGGTTGTGGCCGGAGAAAGAACGCAAGCATCAGCGTATACCTGAGCATCGCCATAGCCTCCGTATGCGAGGTAGGTTTCCCATGCCTTCTTGCCTGCATCACTCTTTAAGAAATACTTCATATTGCCATAGAAGAATATCTGCCTTGCGGGGCTGTTGGGGTCATAGGCACGGAAGCCGAAATTCTCATATTGACCCACCGGCTCCAGCTTCCAGCCTACCGGTAAATCCATACTGAAAAAGCCGCCGTCATATGGCTGCAAATTAAGCTGTACCTGTGGAGCAGGCTGCACATTTATCTGCAGACCTGTTGAGGCGCCGGGCTTATCTTGAGCCACAGATGAACCCATTTGAGGCTGATCTGTAGCTTCTGTTGTTGCACTTGGCGGGCTGTTCTCTTCCTGCTGATTGCTCGCGTCTGGTAAATTACCTTCGCCGGAGTGCTTATCTGAACCGGGTTGTTTATCTGCTCCACCGGATGCTAGCTGGTTGATAACCTCGCCTTCGCAGCCTGTAAAACAAAGTAATAGTACCGAAATGAGAATAGTGATAAAAATTCGCTTAGCATTTACCTTTTTCATACGCAACCCTCTTTTCACCAAATACTATTTGTGAATAAATATCTGCAATGATATCCGTTGAATCAGTTCCTTACAGTTTTTTAAGTGTGAGAAGATGCTATGTGGCTTGCTTATACTTTAACTATAGAATGAGGGCCTTTTGATGTACAGTGGGGAATAAGTACAGGAGGGGGAAAATGAGGGTATAGTTTTAGTATAGGTAGGTAAATTTAGCAGTAGACAAAGATTGGCTCACTTGAAATGCCGGCTAGCTTTGATCAGCGACTTTCCACTGAGACGCCGAAGCATGCAAAGCAGTGACACTTGACGGACTTAACTGCTTGACATAACAAGAAAAAAAGCATATATTATAGATTAAAATAGGAGATAATAGCTTAATGATAGAGGCGCGAAAAGAAAGAGTACACTGCTTTTTTGGCAAGTGCAGAGGGAGCAGTGGAAAGGGCTTTTCGCCGAAGGGTCACTCCTTGCTTTGAGGATTCGATTACCTGGGTCGGCGGATAATATCCGTCGAACTGCCGCAAATGCGGAGCGCTGTCATTGCCACGATTGAATTTTCGGAGCCATGGACGCTTTGCCGTACATGGCTATTGTGTTTTCTAAGGCTTATTACAAATAAATAGGAGGATATGAAGATGATGAAAAGGTTTTTTGCCGCTCTACTGGTATGTGTTATGGTTATTTCCCTGGTAGCTTGTGGAAGCAAGTCCGGTCCTGGGAAAAACTCCGTATTGAAGACCGGTGTACTGCGTGTGGGTATGGAATGTGCCTATGCTCCATATAACTGGACTCAGGCTGATGATTCCAACGGCGGCGTGCCAATCTTCAATAGCAGCGACTATGCTTATGGCTATGATGTAATGATGGCCAAGAAAATATGTGAAACGAATGGATGGACCCTTGAAATTCACAAGCTGGACTGGGATTCCATTCCCATAGCTGTTCAATCCGGCGAGGTTGACGTTGGTATCTGTGGCCAATCCATAACTGCAAAACGCATGGAAACGGTTGATTTCTCAGATCCCTATTATTATGCATCTATTGTGACACTGGTAAAGGCAGACGGAAAGTATGCAGGAGCGACTGGCATTTCCGGTTTTGGTGGAGCAACCTGTACTTCCCAGATCAACACAGTTTGGTATGATGTTTGCCTGCAGCAGATTGAAGCAGTCAACATTATTCCGGCACAGGAAACCGCGCCGGCGATGCTGGTCGCACTTGAGTCCGGCGCTGTGGATCTGGTTTGCACTGATTATCCTACGGCACTCGCAGCTATTACCGCATATCCTGACCTGAAGCTTATGGATTTTACGGGTACTGAAGACAACTATAAGGTATCCGAAGAGGAGATCAACATCGGCATAAGCTGCATGAAGGGCAATACAGGGCTGGTAAGCAAGCTCAATGATGTATTGAAAACAATGACAAATGAAGATTATGAAGAGATGATGAAGGCTGCGATTGCCGTACAGCCCTTGTCACAATAAGAGATGATTTTAAATAAGAGCGGATATATTCCGCTCTTATTTACATGTGTATAGCAAGGCATTAGTCTTAACGGTGAAAGTCATGAACACACCCGGTAGAGGGAGATATGCCATGTTATGTAACTAAGCTTCAGACTAAGCTTCACAAGGGGGTGCTTTCATTATGACAAGTAGTCTGCCAACCGATTTCCTGGGCCGAATTATTTACCTGATTACAAATTACGGCAGCTCATTTTTGCGCGGCGCCGGAGTTACGATTGCAATTGCTGTCGTGGGTACAGTGATTGGATGCTTGATTGGATTTGTTGTCGGTATTACACAGACCATTCCGATCCACGCTAATGATTCGAAGTTAAAGAAGTTTCTACTAAAAATTGTGAATGCAATTCTAAAAATTTATGTTGAAGTATTCCGCGGAACACCGATGATAGTGCAGGCAATGTTTATTTATTATGGTGCGCTGATGTACCTGCAAATAAGCATGGGTATGTGGATTGCCGCTTTCTTCATTGTATCGATCAATACAGGTGCATATATGGCTGAGACTGTAAGGGGAGGCATAATTTCAGTCGATTTGGGTCAGACCGAGGGCGCAAAGGCAATTGGTATGAATCATTTTCAGACGATGCTGTATGTCGTTTTCCCACAGACTCTGCGCAACATTATTCCACAGATCGGCAATAATCTGATTATCAACATCAAGGACTCCTCTGTGCTGAGCGTTATTGGTACGGTTGAGCTTTTTTACGCTGCAAAGCAGACGGCGGGCGCTTTCTATTGGTATTTTGAGAGCATGACCGTTGCCATGCTTGTTTATCTTGCAATGACGTTGATTACTTCTTTCCTGCTGCGCAAGTGGGAGAAAAAGCTGGATGGTGCCGCAAGCTTTGACCTGGCAACTACTGATACCCTGGCGCATACCAGTGGACTGCTGCGTGGGCCAACAAGAAGAAATGGGGGGCATAGACATGGGCGATGAGATTCTCAGGGTAGGTCATTTAGGAAAGACTTTCGGAAATAATGTCGTGCTGCGCGATATTGATTTTACAGTATCAAAGGGTGATGTGACCTCCATTATTGGTTCATCCGGGTCAGGTAAATCGACTCTGCTGCGTTGCATCAACCTGTTGGAAACACCTACATGTGGCGAAATCCTTTACCATGGGGTACCCATTAACGGCAAAGATGTTAATGCTTCGGAGTATCGGACCCATGTTGGTATGGTTTTCCAAACCTTTAACCTGTTCAACAATCTGTCGGTCCTCAAAAACTGCGTTATAGGACAGACAAAGGTGCTAAAAAAGAATAAGGAAGAGTCAATTGCTCATGCAGTGACATATTTGGAGAAGGTGGGAATGGCCCCATACATAAATGCAAAGCCGCATCAGCTTTCAGGCGGACAAAAGCAGCGTGTTGCGATTGCACGTGCACTCGCAATGGACCCGGAGGTGCTGCTCTTTGATGAACCAACCTCAGCGCTGGATCCGGAAACTGTAGGCGAGGTGCTTGCTGTTATGCGCAGTCTTGCTCGTGAGGGCATGACAATGATCGTTGTGACGCATGAGATGGCATTTGCGCGTGATGTCAGCAATCACGTTGTTTTCATGTCAGAAGGCATCATTTGTGAGGAAGGGACACCAAAGGAAATTTTTGAAAGCCCAAAGAATGCGAGGACACAGGAATTCCTGGCGCGTTTCACACAGAATTGAAGGATTACACTCCCTTCTTGACAAAGAGTTTGGGGTGTATTATGATTAGGTCGTTGGAAAATAATAAATAAATCTGGGGAGCTGGATAAATCTGGCTGAGAGGGAACTGCATCGTTCCGACCCATCAAACCTGAGACGGATAATGCCGGCGGAGGGAGTATACTTTTGGTATGGTAGTGTAACCCTCTAATCAGTTTCTGGTTGGAGGGTTTTTTCATTCACAGCCTTTTGCCAAGCAAATTTGGCCCCACAAATTGAGGAGGGTTTAGAGGAATATGAACAGACCAAATGTAAGGATGCTGGCAGAGGCCGGTATGACACTTGCCTTAGCTGTTATACTTAGTGAATTTGTAAAGCTGTTTAAAATGCCCATGGGAGGCTCAGTTACACTGGGTGGAATGGTACCCCTGTTTTTGTTTGCATTCAGATGGGGTGGGAAAAAGGGAATGCTCGTTGGAGCAGTTTTTGGCATTTTGGATTTACTAATCGGGGGCTTTTACTCTATGCATCCCATATCAATAATTTTAGACTATCCTCTGGCCTTTGCCGTGTTAGGGCTTGCGGGCTTCTTCAAAAAATCAACTATCGGGCACATCGGCGGAATTTTCACAGGCATATTTGCGAGGTTCATTTGCCACGTTGCTTCGGGCGTACTCTTTTACGCAAGTAATGCATCGGAGGGGCAGGCGCCGCTGGTTTATTCCATTGTGTATAACGGTCCATACCTGGGGTTGGAACTTCTCATTACGTTAATATTGGCTTTGATTATATTGAAGTTTGTTAAGATGCCCGAGCAAAAGTCTGCAACAAAGGCATAATAGGTGTGTAGCTGTTGGTGAACAACTTTGATAGCTTATGGATGGGTGAGACTTGGCCGGGGGATTATTCCCGGCCTGCAATTACTCGCGCCACATGAACACCACTGGCACTGGCCTGTGAAAGACCACGGGTAATACCTGCACCGTCGCCGATTGCGAACATGTTGGGCAGCTTTGTTTCAAGCTCGTTTGTAAGCTGAAGACGAGCACTGTAGAACTTTACTTCAACTCCGTAGAGCAGCGTATCATAATTGGCTGTGCCGGGAGCGATCTTATCCAATGCATAAATCATTTCGATAATATTATCCAGATGCCTCTTTGTCAAAACCAGACTGAGATCACCGGGGGTTGCATTCAATGTTGGAGTTGTGAAGCTCTGCCTCAGACGATGATCGTTTGACCTGACCCCCTTGATGAGGTCGCCGAAGCGCTGAACTAAAACGCCGCCTCCGAGCATGTTTGAGAGCGATGCTATACGCTTGCCATACTGGTAGGGTTCGTCGAAGGGCTCAGTAAACCTGTTGCTAACAAGCAGCGCAAAGTTTGTGTTTTTGCTTCTCAGGGCCGGATCTGTGTAGCTGTGGCCGTTTACCGTGATTATTCCATCCACATTCTCTGAAACAACATATCCATATGGGTTCATGCAAAATGTTCGAACAACATCCCCGTATTGCTTTGTCCTGTATTTCAGCTTTGATTCATATACCGCATCGGTAATGTGCTCAAAAACCTTTGCGGGAAGCTCAATGCGAACACCTATATCTACCTGATTGTTGATCAGGGAGAGCTTCAGCTCCTTGCACTGTTGCGAGAACCATTCAGCCCCGGAACGACCCGGCGCATTAATGAGATAACGACAATTAATGGTGGCTCCGTCGGCAAGCTCAAGTGTGTAGATGTCATCTGTGGGTATTATCTTTGTTACCTGGGTATTGCAACGGATTTCTGCTTTATCCTTCATGTGCTCGTACATTCGCATTAGGATATTGAGATTGTTTTCTGTACCAAGGTGTTTAACCTCAGCGTGCAGCAGATGTAGGTCATTTTCCAGTGCAATCTTTTCAATTTTTGCGGCTTCCTCGCTTCTTGTGCTGAAACGCTCATCCGATGCGCCAAATTTGACATTTATGCTGTCCACATATTCAAACAACTGCATGCAGCTTGCATCTGACATATATTCGTTAAGCCATCCGCCAAACTCAGTGGTGAAGTTGAATTTCCCGTCGGAGAAGGCGCCTGCGCCTCCAAAGCCGTTCATGATGCTGCAACGCTTACACTTTGTACAATCGATACCCCGGTTCACAATTGAGGGGCATTTCCTTTTGTAGATGTCATTTCCCTGTTCAATCATCACTATCCTGAGTGATGGCATGAGCTCGGAAAGCTCATAGCCAGCGAAAATGCCGGCAGTCCCGCAGCCGATTATTGCAGCATCGTATATATTTGTGCTTGACCTAATCATTACGTTATTTTCCATCGCTATTCTCCTTACTACAAAAAAATTATAAACTGAAGCGGGGCAAAACACAAGATTATGCTCCGAAAGCGGAGAAAAATATTTGATATCATATGCTGTTTTGATATAATAGAATAAACAGATAAATAAGGCTTAAGCGAGGTGTGAATTTATGAAATGTGCGGTATGTGGGTACAGATATAATGAAATAGACGAGAAATCCGGAAGT
>JAAYBT010000104.1 GCA_012730015.1 Clostridiaceae bacterium | reverse complement strand
CTCAGTGGCATAAGCAGAAAGCTCGGCGTCCTGTTGGATAAATGTCCACCCACAAAGCTTCTGCAATTCCTTATTGTGAAAAACTCGTGCTTCACATAGCTAAATACCTTATTCCATCCCAAAACCTTAACATAATAAAGAATATTAATAAAATGCTTGGCAAACATAGCAAAAAAGGACGGAAGGCTTATCATCCTCTTGGGCATGCCCACATAAGCAACTCCATAGCGTCCGCCTATACTAACCATGATTCCATGGAATTGGGGCTGATACTTCTCCATTTCCCCAGCCTTGCTAACAGCGCATACAATATTGTGTGCAACCGTATCCGCACTTTCCTCGCAATTCTCAACCACTTGGGGAACAGGCACATCTTCTCCCTCGGGAGTATACATCATATTATCACCGGCTACATAAACGCGATCGTCATCAACTGAACGCAGATAGGGGTCCAGCACAATCCGTCCGCGTTTAGCCGATTTTAAGGTCTGCGCCGCCTTAAGCGTGATTTCAGAGGCCTCGATGCCAGCCGCCCAAATAATCGTCCCCGATGCCTCCAGGCTCTTCTCGCCCTTGGACTCAATTTCAATAGAATCCTTGCCTATATTTACAACATTTGTGTTCAGCAATACCCGGATACCCATTTTTTTCAAACGCTTTTCCGCCTTAGCTGAAAGCCTCTCCGGCAGGGCAGGTATAGTTCGGCTCAATACATCAATAACCGAAATAGACACAAGCTGCGGGTCTATTTCATATTTATCACACAGTATGGGAAAGTATTCAGCCATCTCCCCGGACAGCTCGACACCGGTGAAGCCGGCACCTACTATATGAAAGGTCAGCAATCTTTTCTTAAGGGCAGGATCGATTTGCGCTGCAGCTTTCCTGAACGTGTCAAGAATATGAGTCTTGAGCTTTGCTGCATCATCAAGGGACCACAGCTTGAAAGCATTATCCTGGGCTCCAGGAACGCCAAAGTATGTAGGCTTGGAACCGGCTGCCAGCACAAGATAATCATAGCCATACTTTTCTTTATTGCCTTCGAGCAGCCTGTTTTCGAAATCTATCGAATTAATCAGATCGTGCTTTACATCCACGTTTCTGCCGACAAAGACCCTCTCCAGATTAATCTTGATGCTTTCCTCATCAACACGGCCGGCAGCTACCTCATGCAACTCCGTCAGCATCGTGTGGAAAGGGTTCTTGTCAATTATCGTAATTGATACATCCTTTTTCTTCTTTAACTTCCTTGCAAGCTTCTTTGCTGTTAAAACGCCTGCATAACCTGCTCCAAGAATTACTATTTTCGTATCCATAGCCCTCTCCATCACCAAAGATTTTTATTTAAAACTAATATTACTTTCCCATTCCTCACAGTTCTAAACAAATCTAGAAGGCTTACATTGTAACCTTTTTAATATAAATAAACTAAAAGTTAAACTTCTTTTCAAAATAAGCATCCAGCTCGTCAATCTTTACTCTTTCCTGAGTCATGGTATCTCTGTCCCTAATAGTCACACTGGCATCTTCCACAGAGTCGAAATCATAGGTTATGCAATATGGAGTACCTATCTCATCCTGCCTTCTGTAACGCTTGCCTATGCTGCCCGTCTCATCATATTCGCAGTTATACCTGCAGGTCAAGTGCTCGTAAACCTTGTAGGCCGCTTCGCCAAGCTTCTTCGAAAGCGGAAGGATTCCAATCTTGATTGGTGCAAGAGCAGGATGGAAATGTAGTACAGTCCTCACGTCGCCCTGTGCTACCTCCTCTTCGTCATAGGCATCACACAGGAATGCCAGCGTTACTCTATCTGCTCCAAGGGAGGGCTCCACGCAGTATGGTACATACTTCTGATTGGTAACAGGATCAAAATAGGACATATCCTCCTTTGAATGCTCAATGTGCTGCTTCAAATCGAAATCCGTTCTGTCGGCAATGCCCCAGAGCTCGCCCCAGCCGAAGGGGAAGAGAAACTCTATATCAGTGGTTGCCTTGCTGTAATGGGACAGCTCTTCCCTGGCATGATCCCTAAGCCTCAGGTGCTCCTTGGTCAGGCCCAGATTAAGCAGCCAATTGAAGCAGAAATCCTTCCAATATAAAAACCACTCCATATCAGTGCCGGGTTCACAGAAAAATTCCAGCTCCATTTGCTCAAATTCTCGTATCCTGAAAATAAAGTTGCCCGGTGTAATCTCGTTTCGAAAAGACTTGCCAATCTGAGCAATGCCAAAGGGTATCTTCCTTCTGGTCGACCTTTGAACATTCTTGAAGTTGACGAAAATACCCTGAGCAGTCTCAGGTCTCAAATAAATCTCCGACTGCGAATCCTCTGTGACACCCTGAAATGTCTTATACATCAGGTTGAATTTACGAATATCCGTAAAGTTGCCTGAACCGCAGTCCGGACACTTCACATCCTTTTGCTTTATGTACTCGGTCAGCTGCTCATTCTTCCAGCCATCGACGGACAGCTCAATGCCCTGTTCCTTATTCCAGTCGTCAATCAGCTTATCAGCTCTGTGCCTGGTTTTGCAATTCTTACAATCAATCAGCGGATCACTGAAACCGCCCACATGACCAGAAGCGACCCACACCTGTGGATTCATAAGTATAGCACTATCCAATCCAACATTATGAGGGCTTTCCTGCACAAACTTCTTCCACCATGCCCTCTTTATATTATTCTTCAGTTCCACACCCAGCGGGCCATAATCCCATGAGTTTGCAAGGCCGCCGTATATATCCGAACCCGGGAAAACAAAACCCCTATTCTTTGATAATGCCACAATCTTTTCCATTGACTTTTCTTCTAACATAAATGGAGCCTCCGTCTAGTAAAATTTATTTTGACTTATATATGCCAACTATCTCATCCAGAATACAATGGGCGGCTGAGAGCTTACTCATAAGCGGAAAATCGGTTACCGACCCATCCTTCCTCAATATCTTGATAATATTGGTGTCTGTTCCAAACCCCGCGCCTTCCATCGTCACATCATTTGCAACAATAATATCCAAGTTCTTTTCCTTAATCTTCTTTGCGGCATTCTCCAGCAAGTTATCGGTCTCAGCTGCGAACCCTGCCAATATCTTATCTTCCTTTATCCTTCCCAATTCCTTTAATATATCAACATTCTTAACCAGTTGGACCGAAAAATCATCCCCCTGTTTTTTTATCTTCAAATCGGATACCTCTGCCGCCTTGTAATCCGCCACTGCCGCTGACATAACAACAGCATCACAGTCTTTGAAGTTTTTCATTACGGCATCGTACATCTCATCGGCTGATGTCACCTGTATGTACTCAACACCCATGGGTTTGTCAATAGCAACGGGGCCTGAAACCAAAATCACATCCGCGCCTCTCTCAACCGCTGCCTGGGAAACAGCATAGCCCATCTTCCCGGAGGAGTGATTTGACAAATATCTAACGGGGTCCAGGGCCTCTCTGGTAGGTCCCGCTGTCACCAATATGCTTAAGCCTTCCAAATCTCTTGTGGGCTTCAGCATAGCACAAACCTCTTCAACAATAACAGGAGGCTCCGGCAGCCTGCCCTTTCCGGATGTTCCCTCCGCCATCCTTCCCGTATCAGGCTCCATAAAATAATATCCCAGCTTTTTCAGCTTTTCAATATTCTGCTGAACAATAGGATTCGCATACATATTATAGTTCATGGCCGGTACAATCAGTACAGGCGCCTTTGTAGCCATTACGGTCGTGCTTAGCATATCGTCAGCTATTCCCGATGCAAGCTTGCCGATAATGTTTGCTGTAGCCGGTGCAATCAGGAATAAATCAGCCTTCTGTGCCAGCGAAATATGTCTCACATCCCATTCCTCGGGCTCGCCAAACATATCTGTGATAACCGGCCTGTGGGTAATGGACCTAAAAGTAAGCGCAGTCACAAACTCCTGCGCACTGGCTGTCATGATGACGTCGACCTCAGCGTCGAGCTTTTTCAGCCTGCTTACTACATCAACCACTTTATAAGCTGCAATCCCGCCGCATACTCCGACAACACAGCATTTACCCTTTAAGCTCATCCTAACAGCCTCCCTTCGCACTCTATAACCTTTATCAAATCACCGCATATTTATTCTAAAAAGGTTAAGGCCAAAAATGCTTAAACCTTAACCTGTCCTTAAGTCCCATCAATTAGGCGGACCGGCAATATTGCATGCCGCCGGCACACGCCGCTATTTCTGCCGTTATTTTATGCCGTTATTTTATGCCGCTCTTGGTCCTAATGTATGTTATCTTGCCCTCATTTATCTCATTCAATGCTATTGTCACAGGCTTCTCAGAAGCGCATCTTGTAAGCTTATTAGCTCCCTCTACAATCTGTCTGGCTCTCTTGGCCGTTTCTACTACAAGCGTATATCTGCTATCTACCTTTTTCAATAAAGAACTAAGTTGTGGATATATCATTATAGTCTCTCCCCTAATTTGTTATTGTTTAGCTTTACTTATATCGTCATTATATCAAAATTAATCAATGTCCTGGTTGTCGTCAACTATCACTGCATCCTTTGTGTTCAGTCTGTGAGCAACTGTTTCAGGCTGCACAGCCGAAAGAATAATATGATCACTATCTGTAATTATCACTGCACGGGTTCTTCTGCCGTAAGTAGCGTCAATTAGCATACCCCTCTCCCGGGCTTCCTGAATGATTCTTTTAATAGGTGCCGATTCGGGGCTTACAATCGCAACGAGCCTGTTGGCTGAAACAATATTGCCGAAGCCGATGTTAATCAATTTCATCGATATTCCTCCTTTATTCCCGGGTAGCAGCATTCTTCGCAATCTCACTCAATATTCTGAATCTGTTCCCTAATCTTCTCAATCTCACTCTTAACCTCAACAACCTCTTTAGTTATCGACAGGTCATTTGCCTTTGATCCGATTGTGTTTATTTCTCTGTTCATTTCCTGAACCAGGAAATCAAGCTTGCGTCCAACCGGTTCTTCCAAATCTAGTGCTTCCCTCAGCTGCTTGATGTGGCTTTTCATTCTCACCAGCTCTTCGTCTATGCTGCATTTATCAGCAAAAATTGCCACTTCCATCCCCAGCCTGCTCTCATCTATTACCTGCTGGTCAAGTAAATCCTTTATACGGGCTTCAAGCTTGAGCTTATACTCCTTGGGCACATCCGGCGCACGCTTGGCAATACCCTCCACCAAATCGGCTATGCAATCTGCCCTTTCCAGCAATACCTTTTTCAGGCCTTCCCCTTCGATTTGCCTCATTTCAACCAAAGCATCGAGAGCCTTTTCTACAGCAACCTTCATCAGTGACCAGAGAAGATCCTCATCCTCCTTGGTCTGCTCCACCTGCAGGACATCGGGATACCTTGAAATAAGTGAAACACTTATATCGTCCTTCAGTGAATACTTATCCCTCAGCGACTCCACAGCGGAAATATAGGTTTTGGCTAAGGCTTCATCTAGAGTCACCTGCTTGGCGTCATCGCTGTGGTTCGAGTAGCTGATGTAAACATCCGCCTTTCCTCTTGAAATTGCTTTAGCAACGAGCTGTCGGACTCTATCCTCAAGAAAACCAATCTGTCGGGGCATTCTAATCGAAATATCTGAATACCTGTGGTTGACCGTCTTAACCTCAACGGTGAACTCTTTTCCCTCTTGTAAATTTTCGCCCCGGCCGAAGCCGGTCATACTCTTTATCATACAAACCCCTGTTCTGCTTATAATAACCTCATTAATGAGGCTATTATAACATGAATTATGAAGAAATTACATGTTATCTTGATTATGCTGTAAATATTTTGTGTCTGTTCACATGACACAGAGAAAACGTCCCACTGTGCCGCATCCCCCTGTGTCACTTGTTTTCCCTTACCTGTCATCCTTCGAAACATCGCCGACCTCATACATGATAATTGCAATTACCGCCAGGCCTGCCGTCTCCGTTCTAAGTATCCTGGGGCCCAGCGTAACAGACTTAAACCCGCTATTTATAGCCATGTCAACCTCATTCAGGTCGAACCCACCCTCAGGACCTATAAAGACAGCGATTCCACTAGAACCACCATAGCCCTCTGCCTCGCTTGACTGCTGGCCATATTGTCTCAGCTGCCTGCGAAGGCTTCCATCCCTCTCCTCTTCATAGGGTATAAGCTTGAGGCTGCAGCTATCAGCCATCACCAATGCCTTTTCAAGCCTGACAGGCTCCGTTACCAGCGGAACCATGCCACGGCCGCATTGCTTAGCTGCTTCAAGGGCAATTCTTCTCCACCTTGCAGTTTTATTTTCTATGTCTCGGGCATTGTTAAGCTTGACTACAGTCCTGGCTGTCATCACCGGAACGATTCTCTTCACGCCCAGCTCGACACACTTCTGTATTATGAAGTCCATCTTATCTGCCTTAGGAATCCCCTGAAAAAGCGTTATGTCTACAGGGGGCTCAGTGGCGTTTGGCGCAGCAAGGGCAATCCTTGCCAGAATTTTGTCCTTCCCTATATGCTCTATAGAAGCATCGTAATCAGTACCCATGCCATCGGTTAGCTTCACAATATCCCCGGGTGCTGCCCTCAGGACATTAGCAATATGCCTGACATCTTCGCCATCTATCATAATCGTACCATTAATCAAATCAACCGAATTAGGACTTACAAAGAATCTGGACATTTAAAAGCAATCGCCACCCATTCACCCATTTCATCTATACTTTCAAGCCGAAAGCCCAAGGCCGTATATGTATTCACAACATCCTCTTTTCTTTCCTTTATAATACCCGAGGTAAGAAGTAAACCACCCCTTTTCAGGTATTTAGTTACCATATCAGCAAATCCGATGACCACATCTGCAATAATATTTGCCACTGCAACATCGGCCCTTTGCGGCTCCAAATCAGCCAGCACACCCTTCATAATGCTGACCTTATCCGACACTCCATTTATAGTACAGTTCTCATCGGCAACTCGAACTGCAACCTCATCAACATCAATGGCAGTTGCATGAGCTGCTCCAAGCTTTACAGCTATTATTGACAGAATGCCTGTGCCGCAGCCTACATCAATGACCCTGTCACCCCTTTTTATATGCTTCTCCAGAAGCTGTGAGCAGAGCCTGGTCGTCTCATGAGTACCAGTACCAAATGCCATCCCGGGATCCATTTCTATAATAAGCTCACCGGGTTTCTTCTGATATTCTTCCCAGCTTGGCTTAATTACAACGCTGTCAGAAATGTGAAATGGCTTGTAATACTTCTTCCAAGCCGTTGACCAGTCCTCATCATTCACCATCTCAAAGCCAATATAGCCCCTACCTACATCGAGAAATTTCGAAATGAACTCCAGCTTCTCATTAATCAGGCTGCCAAGCTCCTCGGGCCTATACTCCTCATTGAAGTAAGCCTTTATCGTTACCTCTGTGCCCAGTGAATCAATAAACTCCTGATCAGCATAGTCCAGGGAATCAGGACTTTCAATCTGCCTTCTTATCTCGTTGGGGTCCTCAATCACAACCCCTCCCGCCCCTATCGAGGTCAACATCTCTGAGATAGCATCACTGGCTTCTTCTGTTGTCTTAATAATTACCTGAGTCCATTCCATCAATTTTCCCCCAAAGCTTCGATCATTCCTTACAAGCATTCTGTGTAGATTACTACTTTACATTCCAAGGGCATCCTTCATCTTATCAAAAAAGTTCTTACGCTTCTCGCAGGCATCATCGCCGCTAATGTCAGCAAACTCTCTCAGCAGTTCCTTCTGCTTTTCGTTCAGCTTCTTTGGCACATCGATATCAACCTTGACATACTGATCGCCTCTGCCGCCGCCTCTCAGATTGGGAATTCCTTTCCCCCTGAGCCTGAAAATAGAGCCGGTCTGCGTTCCTTCAGGCATATTATAGCTTACCTTTCCATCAAGAGTCGGCACCTCAAGCTCGGCTCCTAATGCAGCCTGAATAAATGTAATGGGCATCTCACATACAACATCATTACCCTGCCTCTTGAAAATAGGATGAGGCTTAACGCCTATGGTAACAAACAAGTCTCCCTTAGGCCCGCCCTTACTACCGGGATCGCCTTCGCCTCTCATTGAAATAGTCTGCCCATCGTCAATTCCAGCCGGTATGTCCAGACTAATTTTCACATTTTTCCTCTTCTTACCCTTTCCATTACATGCAGGGCAGGGATCTGCGATTACTTTTCCCTCACCACGGCATACATCACATGTTTTAACATTGACGAACTGTCCAAAGGGGGTGCTTTGCTTGTATTGCACCTGTCCCGAACCATTACAATGCTTACAGGTCGTGGCGCTGGTACCCGCCTTTGCGCCTGATCCTTCACAGCTTTCACAGGATTCATGCCTGCTGATAGAAATTTCCCTATGAGCTCCAAAGGCAGCCTCCTCGAAGGAAATCTCCAGAGAATATCTTAAATCGCCACCTTTTTGAGGGCCTGAACGGCCTCTGGAGGAACGCCCAAAGCCAGCTCCGCCTCCGAAAAAGGTTTCGAATATATCTCCAATGCCACCAAAATCAAAATCACCAAAGCCTGCGCCGGCTCCACCAAAACCATTGGGATCTACGCCCGCAAACCCAAACTGATCATATCTCGACTTCTTCTGGGCATCGCCTAATATTTCATATGCCTCATTTACTTCCTTAAATTTGACCTCGGCAGTTTTATCACCGGGGTTCACATCAGGGTGATACTTCTTTGCCAGCTTTCTATAAGCCCTTTTCAGCTCGGCTTCAGATGCATCTCTGCCAACTCCCAGTACCTCATAATAATCTCTCTTGGACTGCGGCAAATTACAACAACTCCATTCACAGCATAATCGTCAGGTTCTCAAAAAGTAATGGAATAACTAATCAACCAACACAAATTTCCCGAATAACCTGAAAGCGGGACACTGTCAACAGTCATCCGATGATCAGTGTCCCATTCTCTGCCGGAGCACTTCTCATCTCCGGCTTATTATAACGTTAATAATACACTACTTGCAATCCCTTATTTCCTATTCCTTGAACTCTAGCGTTAGCACCGCTTGTTTCCTACTATAAGGGCTTGCTTCTTATTGTTATTTCCTATTACTTCTTGTCGTCCTCATCAACAACCTTATAATCCGCATCATAGACGTTATCCTGTCCAGCGTCCTCGCTGCCCGGAGCCTGTTGGCCGCCGAAGCCGGCGCCCGGATTCGGCCCACCCTGGGCATCCGGATTCTGCTGATATATCTTGGCGGATATGTCATAGAATGCCTGAGTCAAGGCCTCAGTCGCGGATTTGATTCTATCGTTATCCGTGCCCTTCAGCGCTTCCTTCACATTATTTATCTCTGTTTCGATCTTCGCCTTATCATTTGAGTCAAGCTTATCTCCAAGATCCTTAAGCGACTTCTCTGACTGATAAACCATAGAGTCGGCATTGTTCCTGATCTCGATTGCCTCTTTATTCTTCCTGTCTTCCTCTGCAAACTTCTCAGCCTCCTTGACCGCCTTGTCGATGTCTGCATCAGTTAGGTTGGATGAAGCAGTGATAGTAACCTTCTGCTCATTTCCGGTGCCAAGATCCTTGGCAGAAACATGAACGATACCGTTGGCATCTATATCAAATGAAACCTCTATCTGAGGAACGCCTCTGGGTGCCGGAGCAATACCCGTAAGCTGGAACCTTCCAAGCGTCTTGTTGTACTGGGCCATTTCTCTCTCTCCCTGCAGAACATGAACATCAACGCTGGTCTGGCCGTCTGCTGCCGTTGAGAATATCTGACTCTTCTTTGTGGGGATAGTCGTGTTTCTCTCAATCAGCTTGGTGAAAACGCCGCCCAAAGTCTCAATACCAAGAGACAGAGGAGTTACGTCAAGCAGCAGCAAGTCCTTAACCTCTCCTGTAAGAACACCTGCCTGTATGGCTGCACCTACTGCCACACATTCATCAGGGTTAATCCCCTTAAAGGGATCCTTGCCGAGATATTTCCTCACGGCCTCCTGAACAGCGGGTATTCTTGTGGAGCCCCCGATGAGGAGAATCTTGTCAATCTTATCAGGAGTCAGCCCAGAATCATTCATAGCCTGTCTGGTAGGCGTCATTGTCTTCTCAACCAAATCTGCTGTCAGCTCATCAAACTTAGCCCTTGTGATTGTGATGTCAAGGTGTTTGGGCCCGGAAGCATCAGCTGTGATAAAGGGCAGGTTCACGTTAGAAGTGGTAACGCCGGAAAGCTCAATTTTCGCCTTCTCTGCCGCTTCCTTCAGACGCTGCATCGCCATCTTGTCATTTCTCAGGTCTATACCATTTTCACGCTTGAAGGTATCTGCCATGTAATCAATAACTCTCTGATCAAAGTCATCGCCGCCGAGCTTGTTGTTTCCATTGGTTGCAAGCACTTCAAACACACCGTCACCTATCTCGAGGATAGATACGTCAAATGTGCCTCCGCCAAGGTCATAGACCATGATTTTTTGCTCGCTTTCTTTGTCAAGCCCATAGGCAAGAGCCGCAGCCGTAGGCTCATTAATAATTCTCATAACCTCTAGCCCTGCAATCTTACCTGCGTCCTTTGTAGCCTGTCTCTGGGAATCGCTGAAATAGGCAGGAACCGTAATAACCGCCTGTGTAATTGTTTCACCCAGATAAGCTTCAGCATCAGCCTTCATCTTCTGAAGAATCATAGATGAAATTTCCTGTGGAGTATAGGTCTTGTCGTCGATTTTAACCTTTTTATCTGTACCCATATCCCTCTTAATCGAAAGCACAGTTCTCTCGGGATTGGTAATCGCTTGCCTCTTTGCAACCTGTCCTACAAGCCTCTCACCCGTCTTTGAAAAAGCAACTACAGATGGAGTTGTTCTATTTCCCTCCGGATTTGCAATAACGACAGGCTCTCCACCTTCCATAACCGCTACGCATGAATTCGTAGTACCTAAATCTATACCTATTACCTTTGCCATAATATACCTCCTAATTTGCTTATAATTTTTATCATAAATTAATATAAATTAATTTGCTACCTTCACCATACTGTACCGAATTACCTTATCCTTATAAATGTAGCCCTTCTGGAATTCTTCGACAACAGTATTGTGTCCAAGAGCCTCATCCTCTACGTGCATAACCGCATTATGACGCATGGGATCAAACTGTTCATCTACTGCCGTAATTTCCTCAACACCGATTTCCTTAAACGCATCCCTAAACTGCTTGTATACCATTTCAACTCCTTCCTTAAGACTTTGCGCAGAGCTATCGGCACAAACGGCCTGAAGAGCTCTTTCAACATTGTCCAATACCGGAAGCAATGCACCTACAACATCGGCTACTGCATCGGAATAAAGAGATTCCTTCTCCTTGACAGACCTTTTCTTATAATTATCAAACTCGGCAGCCGTTCTCTGAAGCTTGTCAAAATAATCCGAACACTGCTTCGTCTTCTCTTCAAGCTCTTCCCTGAGACAGTTCAGGTCATTTTGAATCTCATCATTTTCATTTGTAGCTTCAGTTTCCTTTATTTCAATATCCTCCTGCTGACGCAGCTTCTTCTCACTCATAGCTATCCTCTCATCCTTTGATATTTATTTGCAACAAGCCTTCACGGGGCTGATCATAGGTCATTATCAATATCCAGCCCCAAAAATCTGCCAATTTCTCGATTCATAAACTTCCTAATATAGCCTATAGAAGATACCACCTTGGGGTACTCCATCCTTGTCGGTCCAATAAGCCCGATTGTCCCAATGAAAGTGTTTGCAATATTGTAGTTAGTCGTAACAAGACTGCAATCCTTAATGTCCGATAGATCATTCTCCGAGCCTATCCTGATAATGATTCCTCCCTCTGAATCGGACGCATCAAACACTATCCTGCCGATGCTGGTCTTCTCGTCAAGCATACTCATGAATTCCTTCGCCTTAATGATATCTCGGAACTCGGGATGGTTAAGTACATTTGTCGTGCCCTCCACGTACACCTCTGTATTGTCAATCTGATTAATACAGCCGGCCAGGCAGCTCAATATCGAGGCAAAAAGCTCCCCCCTGATGCCAAGCTCCATCTCCAACTCACTAACCAGGCCACTGCTGATTTTCCTGTTGGCCTTTTCGACAGACAAGCCGCCAAGCTTATCGTTCAAAGCATTTGAAATCATAACCAAGGCCTCCGGCCTAAGCTGATCGGCTGTCTTCACGATATTGTTCTTGACAATACCTGCATTAGTTACGACAATAACCATCGCCTTGTCTGCTTCTATCGGCACAAGCTGTACAGCCTTAACCGTACTTGTCTTCATCTGCGAGGCCACTGCGACTGAAGTATATTTTGTAAAACGTGACAAAACAGCCGACGCTTGCCTAATCAGCTGGCTCAGCTCGTTAATGTGCAGCTCCATCGCCGTCTTAATCTTCTCAATCTCATCATCCTGCAGATCATAGACCTGCATTAGTTGATCTACATACAGGCGGTAACCTTTATCAGAAGGAACTCTGCCTGCTGATGTATGTGGCTGAGCTAAATAGCCCATTTCCTCAAGATCCGCCATCTCATTCCTAATCGTCGCCGAGCTCAACCCCAGCTCGTGCTTTCTGGCGATAGTCCTAGATCCGATTGGCTCAGCCGTATCAATGTAATCATCGATGATGGCTTGAAGAATTCTTTTCTTTCTCTCGTCCATACTCATCTCATACACCTCATTAAAATAAAATCCACATAGCATATTATATATACGTTTCAGTATAATTATTTGCTTGTTAGCACTCTGCCTTGTCGAGTGCTAATCTACATTAAAAATACCACCCCAGCATTTTTTTGTCAAGATGTATTTTATATAAACTCTACAAATACCTTGTTAGCAAGGTCCAGCCCGAGTGGCGTAAGGCGGTAGCTGAAAGCCTCATAAGCAATCAATCCCCGATCCGCGAGCATTTTCAACCTGTCCTTGTAAAAGCTTTCCAGACTCTCACCGAACCTTTCCTGAAACTCGGCCTCACAAATACCCTTAGTGAGGCGGAGGCCAAGAATCATAAATTCCGACATGGCTTCCTTCCTGTCAATGAATTGAATATCCTCATGCAGTTCAGCAAAAGCTGGACCATTTGCGTTATTATGTGCTAGCTCGCTTGCATTGTACTGTGATGCCTTGCCCGGCTTTTGCTGTGACGCCTTACTCGGCCTTGGTTGCTCTGGGCTGGCAAGAGAATTGACAGCGCTTATGTAGCTCTCAATTCCCGACACATTGCTAAATCGATATCCGTCCAAGTAGGAATGGGAACCTGCTCCAAAGCCTGCATATTCCTGAGCCTTCCAGTAAACAAGGTTGTGCCTGCACTCGTAGCCGGGTCTGGCGAAGTTGGATATTT
>JAAYBT010000103.1 GCA_012730015.1 Clostridiaceae bacterium | reverse complement strand
GGTTGAGCAAGACCTGTCACAATCGCAGAATACGGGAGAACAGCAGCCTGTGGTTGAGCAGCAGGATGCGGGGGAGCAAAATTACCGGGCAGGGTCTCAGGGTTCTGCAGAGCCTCAAAGCCCGGGGAGTGAAGATGGGAATCAAAAGGCCCCACCCTTGCAGGATTACAGGCCGAGTGCGCAGAATTATAATCAGCCACAATATAATAACCGGGGCACAGAGTACAATGCCGGCGGCACCCAATACAATGCTCAAAGACCATACTATAAAGGCAGCTTCACAGATGACTTTGGAAGCGGCAGGGAACCTCTGAGTAATGGCTTGAAGGTTTTCCTGACAATTCTCTTTACAGTCCTGCCGGGTATTGGACAGCTGGCGGGAATCATAACAGCGATAGTTTTTATGAATGCGGCGGATAAGGATAGAAAATCATTTGGAGTGGCGCTTCTGGTTGCCTGCCTCGTTTTGTTTGTGCTTGTTTGTATCGGCTGCTTCGTTATAGGGTTAGTCTCACAGTCCGCGGATCAGATTTGGTGATGTATGCAATACATTGAAGCTTTTTTCAATCTACTCGGGTCCTTTATATGTCACCAGATGCCCGAAAGAACATTAAGAGCCGGAGCCTTGCTCTTACCGGTTTGTGCCAGAGACATGGGTATTTATACAGGCATTTTTGTTGCGGCACTTTTTATAACGATGTCCGGTAGGCTAAAGGCACAAAAGCCACCTAGCATTGCAATGGTAATAACCATGTGTTTGCTAATGCTGCCTATGATTCTTGATGGTATGCTATCCTATTGCGGGATTATAGAGACAAGCAATGCCGCCAGATTGTTTACAGGCCTGTTTTTCGGGCTGCCAATACCCTTTCTCCTTGTTCCGGCTGCGCATTTCAGTATTAACGGAGCCAATGAAAGTAAGGTTTTGAAACATGCAGGCGAACTAATCCCGGTGTACTGTAGTGGTATAATACTTTGTATGGTCTTGTTTTGGGGCTATGTGCCCTATTTCCTCTCAGGCTCGATTTTTGCTTTGGGACTCTTGTTTTTACTGTCGAGGATTTCATATACCATATTTACCCGGATGCAACGGTATAAACAAGGCAAACTATATATGCTTGCAACGGCTGGCACTGTATGTATTATCATATTTCTATATTTGCTGTCGCAATTTATACTGCAGCCCTTGAAACGGATGCTGCTTAATGGCTGAATAGCCTATGATTTATGGGGTATGGACTGATGATTGTAGAAGATAAAAATGTGATACGCAAAAGAATGATTGAAGGGCGAAATGGAATGAACCTCAGGCAGATAGCCGAGAAGAGTGCTGCTATTACCGAGAAGCTTTGCTCCCTCAGGCAGTATTCGGATGCACAGACACTGACGGTATATATGTCCTATCGTAACGAGGTCTCCACAGAGGCCTTTATAGAAAGGTGCTTGTGTCAGGGGAAACGGGTCGCGATACCAAAGGTAGTGACAGTGCCGGCATTAACCCTGGAGCTTTATGAAATAAGGGATTTGAGGAATGATGTGTTGCCGGGGTTTAAGGGTATCCCCGAGCCAAATTCAGCGGTATTAAAGAAGGTGGACCCACAGGATATCGATTTTGCGGTAATACCCGGGCTTTCCTTTGACTATGGCGGGCACAGGATTGGCTACGGAGCAGGCCTTTATGACAGATTACTTGCCAAACTGAGACCTGAGTGTCTAAAGGTTGGAATTGCATATGATATGCAGATGATGGAGCAATTAATGGCTGAAAAGCATGATATAACTATGGACATGGTGATAACAGAGAAGTCATGTAGACAAACGTATAGAAATCGCAAATAGTAGCATCTACGGCCTGATATGGCTGCAGCAAAGAATTTTTTGAAAGGATGTACCTGATGAACAAAAAGCTTACTTTTACTGGCGCAAATATCTTTTTTCTTGTTTTTACTCTGGTCTTTCTAGCATACCAGATGATTCTTAGTTTTATTATGGGAACGGCGATTCATGATAATATCTACTTAATTATCATAATTAATGAGCTCGGCATTCTGGCCTTTGTGTTGGGATATTGCCTGATTAAGAGAATTAACATAAAGGAAGCCTTCCGTTTCAATAACCCGGGACTCATACCAATGCTGATGATTACGGTTATTTCCCTGCCGGCAATTTTCGTAGCCAGCATGCTAAACAGTCTGGTTATTTATTTACTGCAATTTTTAGGAGATGTGCCTGCGTCAACAATTCCCGTGCCGCAAAACGTGCAGGAGCTTTTACTTGGAATACTGATTGTGGCAGTGCTGCCGGGTGTATGCGAAGAACTGATGCACAGGGGTTTGCTCCTTAGAGCCTATGAAAGACGAGGCTCCTACAAAGCAGTGGTCATCGTTTCAGTCTTTTTCGGACTTTTTCACTTTGATGTCACAAATCTATTGGGGCCGATTTTTCTTGGACTAATCATCGGCTATTATGTCATAAGGACAAACTCCATTTATGCTGGAATATACGCTCATTTTCTGAACAATTGTATTTCTGTGCTCGTACAGTTCCTGTCAAAGGAGCCAGAGAAAGAGACTCTGGCTTTGACACAGGTAGAGCTTGTATCAACTGTAATCTTCGGCATAATATCTCTGGTCATTACATTAGGCCTGATGTATGCTTTCAAAATTGTAACAGAAAAACGGGCTGTAGCGATAACTCCCATCGCACGGGTTGGGCAGGATATTAAAGCAGTCTTGTCCCACTGGCCGATTATTGTGATTATTGTGCTTTATTTTTTGATGGCAATGCTTTATATATTCTCAATCTTAATAACGAAAGTATTCGGTATGTAAGTAAAGCCTGAGGCTAGCCGGAGGCGAGCTTAATCTAATGGGCATATAAGCATCCTCATCAAAATGGCCATACAGGCTTTTCGGGCTCGCCGTGATCTGCTTTGAGGTATCCGGTAATTCCCCTGGTGCCGAAATGCTCCTTTTCTATTTCCCGTATGCGCTCTGAGGTATAATAGTTAATCTCACCCACTGTTTTAACCTCGTCGGCATATTCCCGCAACGCCTCTATTTCCTTTGGGGAAAGCACTGTCTGACAATCATCACTATTCAATATGCGCCTCAATTCCGACGCATACTCATAACCGTCGTCTACATCATCTACGGCGGTTTTCAAAAATGACATAAGCTTTTGAGGAATTTCTCTCGACATAATTGTTACCCTCCTAACTAAGCATTTCGCACAGTAGTATAAATGTATTATACATCGAACAGCAGGGAATGAAACATTTTTTCTTCCAGGGCTTTTGCGATGTAGCCTTAATATATACCAGCTACACAGTAAGCCTCCTGTTATAAAGGACAAATTCAATTAAATATACTTATAATACAAACTTGCAGCCCAGTGGAGGTGGCTTGTCACATGCCAGGGAGGAGAATGAAGCAAAGAAAAATCATAGTACACTATTCGGATGAATTTACCAGAGCACAAATCTGCTTGAAGGTCATAAAGCTCTTAATAGATGAAAGAGAGAGAGGGGCTTGCTCCGATGATTGCGCAGGACAGGGGAAAATGTAGTATCGGCATATATGTAAGAATAAGCAGAGATGATTACGGCGAGAATCTTGAAACCATTGCGAATCAAAGACAGCTGCTTTTGGACTTTATTGATAAAAAGCAATTGGGACATGTCTATTCCATCTATACAGATGATAATGTCTCCGGCTCGGCCTTTGAAAGAGAAGGACTGTCAAGGCTCAAAGAGGATGTGCTCAGTGGGAGTATCAATCTGCTTCTTCTAAAGGATCTTTCAAGACTAGGCCGCAACAACGCAAAGACACTGCAATGGATTGATTTTATGGAGGAATACGGCATACGAATTCTAACTGCAGACGGACGCTACGACAGCCTGCTGGACAATGAGACTTTAGGGATCGAGACCTGGGCCAACGAGCGGTACATTAGAGATATTTCAAGGAAAATACGCTCCTGTCTCCGCTTTAAAATAGAACGCGGTGAATACTTGGGGAATGCCCCCTTTGGCTATAGAAAGTCTGATTCTGAAAGAAACAAGCTCGTCAGGTGTGAGCAAGAGGCTGAAACAGTCAGGCTCATATATAGTCTTTATCGGTCAGGCCTTGGCTATACATCAATTGCTCGCATATTGGATGAGAGAGGGATCCTGTCTCCGGGTGGGAAAGAGTGGAACAGGATGTGTGTCAGACGCATTCTTCTTTCTCGCGTATATGTAGGTGACACCGTACAGGGGATTAGCGAGAAGATCAGCTTTAAAAGCAAGAAGACCCGGCGCCTCCCGGAGGAGGAATGGGTCATAACTCAGGGAACTCACGAGGGAATTGTTACCAGAGAGGAGTTCCTGGAGATACAGATGCTCAGGGAGGGCAAACTTGCGGGGAAGGGACCGCACACAAAGGTTTGCCATGTGCTCAGTGGCATTATATTTTGCGGTCGATGTGGAAGTTCTATGTATGCAAGGAAAAGAACCCACGGTAGCGCATATGTTTGTGGAAATTACTTTAGGAAAGGCAGCTCAGCGTGCTCCAGCCACTTTACCTACGAAGCTCCAATCCTAGAAAGTATTTGCAGCGAATTGATAAAATTGCTCTGTGACAGGCGAATTTGGGCACAGCTGGAGGATATGCATGATTATTTAGAAATAAGGGAAGACAGAAGGATAGTTGCTCAAAGATTGATGGGGCAGTTGGAAGCTAGCCGTCGCCAGCACGAGATGGTCTATAGAGACAGGCTGGATGGGAGAATATCCGAGCAGCTCTTTGACAAGATGAACAGGCAGTATGAAACGAGGCTGAAGGCTCTTGAGGCACAGCTGGACAGAATAAATTCTGAAGCTGAAAAGGCTCTTGATGTACAGGAGATTGTCGAGCAGGCAGTAGATAATTTTGAAGAGGGAAAGCTGTCAAACGAGCTAGCAAGGCTTATAGTGAAGAGTATTACAGTTTTTGACGAGCAGGATATAATGCGAAAGGATGACATCGGTATTGATAAGGGCGGGAAACCAGTGGGCAATTGCGATTACCAAGGCAAAGTTGTAATTGATTACCGCTTTCAAATAGGGGTATAATAGTCTAGTGACGTGTTTTTTATCAAAAATAGCAGTTTTTAACTAGGACTTTTGCGATGTAACTATGGGTAGTGTAAAGAAGCTTATGAGAAAACAGCCCAAAGCACTATCGAGGCAGAAGTGAACATTGACCGGAGGAAAACATATGAGAAAGGCACTACTGGTATACAACCCGATTTCTGGCAATAGGAATGTACCTAAGAAGCTGGACTATATAGTGAGCCGCTTTTTAGAGAAGGATATGCTTATTATCCCATTTAGGATGGAAAAGGATAATGGTGCATTGCTGGAGCAGGTTTTATCTGAGGATGAATATGCCTATGTGGTAGTCTCAGGTGGAGATGGAACAGTAAACATGCTGGCAAGCATACTGCTCAAAGCTGGTCTGGACATACCTATTGGAATTATTCCTGCAGGCACCTGCAATGACTTTGCAAGGAGTCTTAATCTTCCGTCCGATTTGAGAGGATGCCTTGACATTATTCTTGAGGGCAATATAGCAAAGATTGATGCAGGGTTAATTAATAATCATAAGTACTGCCTCAACACCTGCGCAGGGGGTAATTTTGTTGATGTCTCATATAGCACCAACCCTGAGTTCAAAAAGAACTTCGGGCCTCTGGCCTATTATGTTAAAGCCCTTGGCGAGGTTTCAAATCTCAAGCCTATTAAATTGAAGCTCACAACAGATAAGGAGACTGTAGAAGGTGATTTTCTGCTCTTCCTTATCCTGAATGGTAAGCATGCCGCCGGTTTGTCAAATATTGTTGGGGCAGCAGATATTTCCGACGGCTTTATGGATATTGTACTTGTAAAGAACTGCCTTCATGTGGAGATACCTGGATTGCTTTTCAAGGTATTAAACAATGTTGATTTCTTAAATGACAAAAACGTAAAATGGATTAGAACCTCAAAATGCACTATAGAAGGCGATCAGAGCTTTAACTTAAGTGTTGATGGCGAGGAATGGGAGAGTCTGCCCATTACAATCGAATTCTTCCATCAGGTCCTGAAAGTATTCGTAAAATAGCTTTCATCTATAACCTGCTTCTTTTTTTGTAATATTCAAATAATACGGACATATATTTATATTGTGAATTCCATCTTTTCAAGTCATGCTTGCTTATAGATTAGGAGGGGTTATTGGATGGAAAAATACAATATATATCAGCAGATAGCTGAGAGGACGCAGGGAGACATTTATATAGGTGTTGTGGGGCCTGTCAGAACGGGGAAGTCGACCTTGATTAAAAGGTTTATGGATTTATTGGTGCTTCCGAACATAGAGAATGTTTATAGCCGGGAAAGGGCAAGGGATGAGCTTCCGCAAAGTGCCACAGGGCGAACGATAATGACAACTGAGCCCAAATTTGTGCCAAATGAGGCTGTTGAAATCATTCTTGACGAAGCTCTTAAGCTTAAGGTCAGGATGGTCGATTGTGTCGGTTATTTGGTCAAGGGGGCACTGGGATACCTGGAAAACAATTCGCCCAGAATGGTGTCAACACCCTGGTATGATTATCAGATACCCTTTGAACAGGCAGCTGAGCTGGGGACCAGAAAGGTTATAAACGATCATTCCACGATAGGGCTTGTTGTGACAACAGATGGCACAATCACAGACATACCAAGGGAAGACTATCTGGAGGCGGAAAAACGTGTCATAGACGAACTCAAGGCCATCAACAAGCCCTTTGTTGTAGTCTTGAATTCTGTGATACCGGGCGAACGGGAGACGGAAAATCTGAGGCAGGAGCTTGAGGAAAAGTATGAGGTTCCTGTAATCAGTGTCAACTGTGCGCAGATGAGAAATGATGACATGGCGGGTATTATGGAGAGAATCCTCTATGAATTCCCTGTCAGTGAGATTGGCATCAACATTCCAAAGTGGGTTGAGGCTCTGGAACAGGATCACTGGCTTCGGGTCGAAATGCTGCAGTCCATAAGGGATACATTTGCAGGTGTTCAGAAAATTCGCGAGGCGAAGCAGTCCATTGACAAGTTCTATGACTATGAGTTTATAATGGAAACTGATCTTTCTGAAATTAATCCGGGAAGAGGAAACATGCTCCTGAACATAAAAACGCCTGATGGGCTTTTCTACGACATCCTAAGCGACACAACAGGACTTCGGATTGAAGGAGAGCACATGCTGATAAGCCTTATGAAGAGTCTTGCCGGGATAAAGAAGGAGTACGAAAGAGTTGAATTCGCACTGCACGAGGTGAAGGTGAAGGGCTATGGTGTTGTGACACCGCATATGGAGGAGATGACACTGGATGAACCAGAGATCATAAAGCAGGGGAATCGCTTTGGTGTGAAGCTGCGAGCCAGTGCCCCTTCAGTACATATGATAAGGGCGGATATTGAGACTGAGATTGCGCCGCTTGTGGGCACTGAGAAACAGTCCGAGGAACTCGTCAATTATTTGTTGCAGGAGTTTGAAAGTGAGCCGGGTAAAATATGGGAATCCAATATATTTGGTAAATCACTTCACGAGTTGGTTAGTGAAGGGCTGCACAACAAGCTGAACAGGATGCCGGAGGATGCCCAGATAAAGCTGCAGGAAACCTTGCAAAGGATAATTAATGAGGGTAGTGGAGGGCTAATCTGCATTATTTTATAAGATAAAACTACTTCCAGCTATAATCCGCCTGCTCTGAGCATAGGTAAGTTGCCTCAGACAGGTGGATTTTTGTTTGCGATAGACACATCAGCCTACTAATAATGATTATATAAGATGATGACTTATATACATTGAAATGATATATTAATGGTAGTATAAAAACATCGAATAAAAACAGGGATTTACAAAGATGGACAAACTGTAAAGAGTGGTAATCTGTTCGCTTTATAGGGTAAGAGCATATAGAGGCCATTGACACTGAATACATTGGAGTGTAATATTTTAGTGTATTTACAAAATATTCAATAAAAGGGATAGATGCATTGAATAGCAAAAAGCAATTGATGGTTGATGTATCCAAAATGTACTACAATCATGGGATGAGTCAGAAGGAAATTGCCGCTGAACTTGGTATTTCTCGAGGTTATGTTTGCCAGCTGATGGATCTGGCGCGTAAAGAAGGAATAGTCGAGATAAAGGTGAATGACCTGTATGATTCGGATACTGATCTTGAAAGGCATGTTAAGGAACTGTTTGGACTGGAGATGGCTAAAATCGTTGAGATTAAGCACTTGAAGAACAAATCCTTCCTGACAGCGGAGGTCATTAAAGAGGCCAACAGCTATATCGAAACCATTATCAAGAGCAATATGATTGTAGCCTACACCTGGGGCTCGACCATATATGAAATTTCAACTAAAATGCGAAAGCGCACTGACATAAGGAATGTGACGTCTATACAGCTATGCGGCGGAACGACCAATCTGGAGAAAAGGATTTACACATCTGAGATCTCTACAAATATTGCAGCAGCATACAACGGTACTCCCTTATATATTCCTTTGCCTGTACTTGTTCAAAACGCAGACATCAAAAGGGCGATATATAGCGATAAAAATATGTCCAGTACGCTTAATGTATGCAAGGCAGCCGATGTGGCACTATTTACAGTAGGCAGCTTTGGTGAGGAGAATATTCTTTACCGCGGTGGCTACATTGACAGCGAATCGATTAGGAGGCTGATAAAGAAGAATGCTGCTGGGGACTTATGTGCTCATTTTATTGACCAGCATGGCGAGGTGTGTGATAAAGAGCTTGACGACAGAACGATATCGATTGACTTGAATGACTTTGCAAGGATTAAGCAAAAGGTCTGCATTGCAATGGGGCCTAATAAGGTGAAAACGCTTTTGGGGGTCCTGAGAAAGAGATATGTCAATGCGTTGATTACCGATGAAGAGACAATGCTAAGTGTGCTTAAATTAATTTAGTAATCCTTATTAGTTATGTTGCTTATCAGCTGATGAGGAGTTTTTTATTTTACTTTCTATGGTAGAATAAAATGTGATATTTTGAACCTATGAAGAACACTATTTGGAGGATGCTATGGAAAGTAGAAAAATATATGATTTTTGGATGCAAAGCGACTACTTTGATGATGCTACGAAAAGTGAGTTAGACAAGATAGGAGACAATCCTCAGGAGATAGAGGAGAGGTTTTACAAGGACCTGGAATTTGGTACAGGTGGACTTAGAGGCATTATTGGTGCTGGAACCAACAGAATTAACATATATACCATCAGGAAGTCTTCCCAGGGCTTGGCTAATTACCTGATTAAGAGCATAAAGGATGCAAGAGGGCGTGGTATAGCAATCGCATACGATTGCAGGCGCATGTCACCCGAATTTGCTCTGGAGGCGGCTAAGGTTTTTGCAGCCAATGGAATTGTCGCATACCTGTTTGACGAGCTTCGTCCGACGCCTGTGCTTTCATATGCCGTTCGCTATCTGAAGGCAGCTGCTGGGGTTGTTATCACCGCAAGCCACAATCCGAAGGAGTATAACGGATATAAGGTATATGGCGAGGATGGGGGCCAGCTTCCATTGGAAGCCTCCGAGGCTGTTATAGAGGAGATTAACCAGATAAGTGATATTACTCAAATAGAGCCTATGGAGCAAAGCCTTGCTATGGAAAAAGGCTTGATTAAGAAAATAGGCAGGGGAATTGATGATGCCTATATAAGCAGCCTGAAAACACTGGTTGTGAATGAGGATGTGGTTGCCGGCGTAGCAGACACAATGAAGATTGTCTACACTCCCTTGCATGGCTCGGGTAATAAGCCTGTCAGAAGAATTCTGAAGGAAATTGGATTTAAGAATGTGTTAGTTGTACCCGAGCAGGAGCTGCCTGATTCGGAGTTCAGCACGGTCAAATCTCCAAATCCGGAGGAGAAGGATGCCTTTAAGCTGGCTATTGAGCTTGCAAAGCGCGAACAGGTAGACTTGATAATAGGTACAGATCCTGATAGTGACAGAGTCGGCGTGGTTGTCAAGAGCTCCACGGGAGACTATGTTGTTCTTACGGGAAATCAGATTGGCTGTCTATTGCTGGAGTATATGCTTTCTCAGAAGAAAGCTGCCGGGACGCTGCCTGCAAATGGTTTTGCTGTCAAAACTATAGTAACTAGCGAGTTGGCACGGAAAATAGCCGAATACTATGATATTGAGCTGATAGAGGTGCTCACCGGGTTTAAGTTCATTGGTGAAAAGATAAAGGAATTGGATGAGGAGGGCACGAAAAAATTCCTGCTGGGCTTTGAAGAAAGCTATGGCTATCTTGCAGGAACCTTTGCCCGTGATAAGGATGCTGTGGTGGCAAGCATGCTCATAGGAGAGATGGCTGCATATTACAGGAGTCGAGGTATGTCTTTATTTGAAGGACTACAGGAGATTTTCCAAAAGTATGGGTATTTTATAGAAGGTATTACTTCGTTTACCCTTCATGGGAAAGAGGGTCTAGAGAAGATAAGCAGTGCCATGGAAACGCTCAGGTCCAATAAGTCAGAGGTTTTCGGAGCATGCGCAGTAGCAGCCCTTAGAGATTATGGAAATAGGCAGACAATTCGTTTCCCGCAAAGAACAATAGAAGCATTAGAGCTTCCTGAGTCCAATGTTCTATATTACGAATTGACAGATGGGTCCTGGTTCTGTGTGCGGCCATCCGGTACGGAGCCTAAGATTAAGATATACTATGGTGTATCAGAGGTATCCTTGGAGGCGGCTCAAGGAAAGCTGGCTAAGGTAGAACAAAGCGCAGTAGGTGAGATAAGGAAGCTGCTTGAAATATAGCCGGAGTGTAGAATATACTGTGCCTGCTATGATGATTCATAAGCCATTTTCAGCTTGTCTTTAATTATATGGCAGGCGGTAGATGTATTAAAGCCTCTCTGATTTAGGCATTCTCTATAGAGCTCATAGTTTACGGATGAGCATATGTGGCATGGCTTTTGTCCTGAACAAAGGCCTTTTTCAAGTCCCTCAAGGATTTCCATGTTATATATGCCTATCGAGCTGAACAGTGAGTAGATGTTTTTACAGTACTTATCCGGGGCCAGCCTTCTAAAGTGGTAGCACGGTTTTCTGTAATACCAGGGAGTTACCAGACTTTCCGATTCTAGTGGATATAGGGGCTCTTTGTATATGGCACCCGGAAGTACGGGGCTACACCTTATATAGGTGCCGACAGCGCACTTGAAACAGTATTTGTGGCAGCTGGATTTTGCAAGATTGGCACAGAAGATACAGTTTGCAAAATGTTTCTTGGTATGCTGTTGATATAGCTGCGGTTGATATTCCTTAACAAAATATCGTTTGTAACGCCAATCATCGGAAAGTACACTTGCGGGGTTGAATTTGGTCAGTGTGCTCCTAAGTGTCCTAATTGATTGATGTATCCTTCCGGGCATAATGTATTGAAGAAGATTCCATGTTGGCATATGATCACCTGGACTCCTTTAGCAAAGCGATAAACATATAATACCATTACTGATTCAAAAATACACATATTACCCATAATTACCCATTTGAGGGTGGGGTTTATATCGGAAAAGTAAATTTGTTTTTATTTATTCATGTAAAAATATGAGAAGGAATTTCATTTATTTTGTCGAATAGGTTAATAGTACTTTACTCGATAGCGCTTTATACAACAGTGCTTTATACAAAAGAAAACCTCTGGGAGGCTGAAATGCGAAAAGTGAAACTGGAATCATTACAGATTGGCGCAAAGCTTGCCCGTACGATCTTCAATTCCGAAGGAGGAGTATTGCTATCAAAGGGTATGGAATTAAGAGATTGTTATGTAACGAAGTTGAAGCAGCTTGGTATTTCTGAAGTATATCTTGAGGATGATATTTCTGCAGACATAGAGCTTAAGGATATTATAAAGGGAAAAACACATAGGGAAGCAAAAACTCTTGTAAAAAGGATGATGAGCAATTACCAGTTTTCACCTACACTGGATGTAAAAGAAGTGAAGCTTATGGTGAATAAAATTCTGGACGAGCTGTTAACCAACGATGATATCCTTTATAACCTTTCAGAGATAAAATCCGTAGACGACTACACCTTCGAGCATTCGGTTAATGTGTGTATTTTGTCGCTTATTACCGGAATAGGCCTTGGCTTTGACATCCACAGGCTTAGGGAGCTTGGAGTCGGAGCTATGATGCATGATATAGGCAAACTGTGTATCCCCATGGAGATTCTTAAAAAGCCATCACAGCTCACGGTCGAGGAATTCGAGGAAATAAAGAAGCATACTGTTCTTGGCTATGAACTATTAAAGAAAAGTAAAGGGATAAGCATGATTTCGGCTTATATTGCCTTCGGACATCATGAAAGGTATGATGGCAGCGGATATCCCCTCCAGCTAAAGGGGGACAATATTCAAATATGTGCCAGGATTGTTGCGATTGCAGATGTTTATGATGCGCTGACTTCAGATCGAGTTTACAGGAAAAAGCTTAGACCGAATGAGGTCTATGAATATATTACGACCCTTGGAGTAAATCATTTCGACCGAACCGTTATTGAGAGCTTTGTAAAATATGTCTCCGTCTATCCGGTTGGAACGGGTGTCATGCTGAATACCAAGGAAAGGGGCATCGTGGTGCGTGATAACAGAAGTGCGCCCACCAGACCTGTTGTCCGGATTGTCTACAATAGCAAAATGCAAAAGCAATCAATCTATAAGGAAATTGACCTTTCTATGTTCACCAATGTTTTCATTGTTGATGGTTGTGAGGTATAATGTAGGGGGACAGTTCTGTCAAAGTGCACTGCCTTAGAACTGTCCCCAATTAGAGTAAGGGGCCGATTCTGTCAAAGTGCACTGCCTTAGAACTGTCCCTAAAAAAGTAACTCTATTATGTTTGGAGGGGGCACTGCAGTAAGGTGCTTTGATACGAAACTGGAATAAACAAGGCTGTTGGTCTGAACAGTTTAGCCTAGCGATTGGAGGGTTGGCTTATGGATGGGTTGTCTTCGTCAGCACCGGACTTTGTTCATCTACATATTCATACCGAGTATAGCCTGCTTGACGGTGCAAACAGAATACAGCCTTTGATTGAGCGTGTGGCTCAGCTGGGGATGAAGAGCATTGCCATTACGGACCACGGGGTCATGTATGGTGTCATAGATTTTTACAAGGCAGCTTTAAAGCATGGCATAAAGCCTATTTTGGGCTGCGAGGTTTACACGGCAAAACGTACACGATTTGACAAGCAGCAGGGAGTCGATGCCGATCAGGGCCATCTGGTGCTGCTTGCAAGAGATAATGAGGGCTACAAAAACCTCATGAAAATCGTATCTGTCGGTTTCCTAGAGGGCTTCTATTATAAACCAAGAATCGATCTTGATGTGCTCAGGCAATATTCCAAAGGGATTACGGCGCTTAGCGCATGCCTGTCAGGCGATGTGCCGTCTGCGATTTTGAACAGTGACTACAAAAAGGCCAGGCAAAGGGCGCTGACCTTTAATGAAATATTCGGGCAGGGCAATTTCTATCTGGAGCTTCAGAGTAATGGCATTGAAGAACAGAATCTGGTTAACCAAAACCTGATAAAGCTTTCGAAGGAAACGGGAATCCCGCTAGTTGCCACAAATGACGCCCACTATCTAAACAGAGAGGATGCAAAGGCCCATGAGGTATTGCTATGCATTCAGACAGGAAAAAAAATCACCGATGAAGATCGAATGCAGTTCAAATCCGATGACTTTTATATCAAGACGCCCGAGGAAATGGCCAGGGCATTTAGAAACATACCTGAGGCGCTGGAGAACACAGTAAAAATAGCAGATAGCTGCAATGTTGAAATTGAGTTCAATAAGCTGCATTTGCCTGAATTTGATGTACCGGAAGGACGTGAGCCCTTTGAGTACCTTTCATCCCTTTGCCATAAGGGGCTTGAGCGCTTGTATGGCGAGGATGCGGCAAATCCCATTTATACTAAGAGGCTTGAATATGAGCTGCGCATTATCAAACAGATGGGATATGTGGACTATTTTTTGATAGTTTGGGACTTTATCAGATATGCCAGAGAGAATGGAATAATGGTAGGGCCGGGCAGAGGCTCGGCTGCAGGGAGCCTGACCTCCTACTGCCTCAATATTACCAGCGTTGATCCACTGAAGTATAATTTGCTTTTTGAAAGATTTCTCAACCCGGAAAGGATTTCGATGCCTGATATCGACATTGACTTCTGTTATGAAAGAAGGCAGGAGGTTATTGATTATGTTGTACAAAAATATGGCAAGGATAGGGTTGCACAGATAATTACCTTCGGAACAATGGCGGCAAGAGGTGCAATAAGGGATGTAGGAAGGGCCTTGGATATTCCTTACGGAGATGTTGACCGGGTAGCTAAAATGATTCCCTTCCAAATAGGCATGAGTATAGATAAGGCGCTTGATATAAATTCGGAGCTGAGGATGCGCTATGATGATGATGAGAGGATAAAGGAGCTAATTGACATGGCGCGGTTAATGGAGGGTATGCCAAGACATGCCAGCACCCATGCCGCCGGTGTGGTTATTTCCAAGGAACCGATTACAGAATATGTGCCCCTGCAAAAGAATGATGAGAGTGTCACAACCCAGTTCCCCATGGGGCTTCTCGAGGAAATGGGCTTACTTAAGATGGACTTTTTGGGGCTGCGTACGCTGACCGTTATAAGAGATGCCGTCGAGCTGGTATTTAAGAACTATGGTACAAGAGTAAATATTGATAAGCTTAACATGGACGACGGGAATGTCTACAAGATGATAGGAGAGGGAAAAACGGCGGGGGTCTTCCAGCTTGAAAGCGCCGGGATGACTCAGTTTATGAAGGATCTGCAGCCCACAACCCTTGAGGACATTATCGCCGGAATTTCTCTATACAGGCCCGGACCGATGGATTCTATACCAAAGTACATAAGGAACAAGAACAACCCTACACAGGTTACATATGAACACCCCTTGCTTGAGAATATTCTGAATGTTACGTATGGATGCATCGTGTATCAGGAACAGGTCATGCAGATAGTCAGAGATCTTGGTGGCTATTCATACGGACGTTCAGACCTTGTAAGGCGCGCCATGTCCAAGAAAAAGCATGATGTCATGCAAAAAGAGAGAGAAAACTTTATACACGGCATTGTTGACGAGGATGGAAATGTTACACTAATGGGAGCGGTCAGAAACGGCGTTGATGAAAAGACGGCTAACCACATCTTTGATGAAATGATGGACTTTGCCAGCTATGCATTCAACAAATCCCATGCAGCAGCGTATGCTGTAGTAGCATATCAAACTGCCTGGCTTAAGTATTATTATCCCATTGAGTTTATGGCGGCCACATTGAACAGCTTCCTGGGCTCTGCCGAAAAGGTATCCCGCTATGTTCATGAATGCAAGCAAACGGGCATTGATGTATTGCCTCCCGATGTAAATGAAAGTGATGTTAGGTTTACGGTAGTAAACAAAAAAATAAGGTTTGGCATGGCTGCTGTAAAGAATGTTGGAGAGGGCGCTGTTAGAGAGTTGATAAAGGAGCGGGAAGAAAAGGGCCCCTTCAAAAGCTTCGGTGACTTTTGTGAAAGAATCGGCAGTAAGGATTTTAATAAAAGATGTGTTGAAAGCTTAATAAAATGCGGCGCATTCGACTCTCTTGGAGTGTATCGCTCAAGAATGATGGCAGTATATGAAAAGCTCTTGGATGGGGCGCAGCAAAGCAGGAAGAGCAAGGTGGAAGGACAGCTCTCTCTTTTCGAAATACCGGGCGAGGCAAAGGCCATGAAGCTTGAGGTAGACTATCCAGAGCTGAAGGAATTCGAGCCCAAAAGGCTGCTATCAATGGAAAAGGAGATGCTTGGGCTCTATGTATCCGGACACCCGCTCCAGGAATATGAAGATGAAATTTTGGAGCAGACGACAATCAATAGCTCTGACTTTGGCGAGGCCGGAGCGGAAGGGACCGAAGCGGATATGGGTGGCATGGCTGCAGCGGGGAAGAATCTGATCGACGGCATGCTGGTAACGGTAGGAGGGATAGTTGCACAGAAGAAGTCAAAGACGACAAAGAGCAACAATCTTATGGCTTTCGTTACATTGGAAGACCTCTTCGGCAGCATGGAGATAATAGTATTTCCAACGGTTCTGTCGAGATATGCTGATTACCTGATAGACGAGAATGCTGTTTTCATTGATGGACGCATTAGCATAAAGGAGGATGAGCAGCCTAAGATTATTTGCGATTCTGTTAGGCCAATAAGGAAGCGACAGATTGGAGAGCTTGTTCAGGAAAGCACGGCTGAATATGCATCCTTGGACACAGGCGGATATAGTAGGGGACAGAGGCGTTCAGGTGAGCAGCGCTATAAGAACAAGCAGCAAGGCTATGACAAGCTTTTTATTAAGACACAAGCCTCCGAGGACAGTAAGCTTTTGAAATCTACATTATCCTTGTTGCAGTATTTCAAGGGAGACACGCCGGTATGTTTTTGTGGAGCAGATGGAACGGGAAATATTGCCAAGATGGAGATTCGCGAATATCGGGTAGAATTAGGAGAAACACTGCATAGAGAGCTTGTTGAGCGGTTTGGTGAAGAAAACGTGAAGATTGTTTCAAAGCATCGATAAATAAAGGCTTTTAGCGGTTATACAGACAAATTGTATTGATTTTTAAGGTGAAATAATATATAGTTATCTCGGGTGATTAGTCCAAAAAGGGGCGTGTTAAGATGTGGACAGTCGTATATATGGCTCAAAGTAAGGATATTGCAACAGCGTTGGAGCAGATCCTTACAAAAGAGGGGATTCTTGTTAAGCTTAGGCCTATAAGCAAAAGTCATGATAGCAACGACAACTATTACGAAGTACTTGTACCTGAAGCGGAAGTAGAAGAAGCGCATAGTGTTATTATCGAAAAGGGTTATTAAGGATTCGATGAAGAAGGAAAAAGTAGAATCATGCCGAAACTATAGTATTATACAGAAGGAAAAACCCGTGCAGCTTCAAAGCACGGGCTTGTTATTTTTAGGACATTTTATTTCTGAAGATAAGACGGAGGGAAAGAAATGTTTATAACCCAAACACCATTTGTTGTAAGGTATGCCGAAACAGATCAGATGGGAGTAGTTCATCACTCCAACTACCCTGTATGGTTTGAGGCGGGCAGAACGGATTTTATCAGAAAGATGGGATTGCCTTATTCGAAGATTGAGGAAGATGGGGCTATGCTGCCTCTACTGGAATTAAAATGTAGCTTTAAGGGCTTTGCCAGATATGAGGACGAGATTATTGTTAAAACGAGCATTAAGGACTATACGGGAACCAGGCTTATGTTTCATTATGAAGTGTGCAAAGCAGGTTCCGACAAGCCTATCACAGAAGGCGAGACAGTACATTGTTGGACGGACAGCAGCTTGAAGCCTGTCAACATAAAGAAGTTCAGACCTGAGATTTTTGATTTGATTGAGAAAGCTTATCAAAGCCGACACTAATTTGCATTTTTTCTTGCGTACATTGCACAATATTGTTTGTATATGGTAAACTGTTTAGTAATAAAACGTAGGTGGTGAATCATGAACGTTCCTAATTTTCTGACTTTAGTGCGTTTTGCTATCATACCGGTATTTGCTTATTATTTATGCACGCGTCAGTTTGTTATTGCTGTGATACTATTTCTCGTAGGGGGATTCACAGATGTGCTAGATGGCTATATCGCCAGAAAATGCAATCTGGTGACCTCCTGGGGTAAGATTGCCGACCCGATGGCTGATAAGCTTATGCAGCTAACAGCACTATTTATATTGACCTTTGTTTTGGGATTAGTACCTGTCGGACTGCTCCTTATTGTCATTGCCAAGGAGGCATTGATGGGTATTGGAACACTTCTTTTGTATAAAAAGAATGATCATGTTGTATCTGCCAGCTGGTATGGTAAGCTGGCAACGGTGATTTTCTATTTGGCCATTGTTTTGATGTTGTTTGAGGAGCCCTTTGGTCGGTGGAGCATTCTGGGAGTAGCGTTTAACAGTCTATTTTTTGTGTTTGCGGTAGCGATGTCATTGTTTGCATTCTTTATGTATGCGAGAACATATGCAAAAATAAGGCACCAAAATACCGAGAAAAGTTAAAATATGTTTGGATACATTGTTCCGAATAAACCGGAGCTGAAAATAAAAGACTATGAGCTTTTCAGAGCCTATTACTGCGGAGTATGCAGATCCATTGGGAAAAGGCATGGGCATTTGAAGCGCTTGACACTAAATTATGACTCTGCCTTCCTGGCGGTTTTATTATCGGCTGTGGCGAACGATCGCTGCAGATTAATCGGTAAACGCTGCCCTGCTCATCCTCTTGAAAAAAGACACATGGTAGATGAGAGTGCGATTGTTGATTATGCCTCAGACATAAATATTTTGCTGGCGTATTATAATCTGGAGGATAAGAAACGTGATGACGGCAAGCTAGCGCCGGTTGCAGCGATGACAGCATTGAACAGATCAGTTAAAAAGCTGAGAAGCAGGTACGCAGATAAGTGCCATATTATGGAGGAGCGCTTAAAGGATTTGGAAGCCCTGGAAAAAGAGAAGTGCGCATCTATGGACATTGCTGCCGAGCCTTTTGCAAAGCTGATGGAAGAGGTTATGACATACGAACCTCTTTGTGGTGAGGAGAAGACGGAGCAGATTCTCAGATGGCTTGGCTACAATATTGGGAAGTGGATATATTTATTGGATGCCTATGATGATCTTGAAAAGGACATTAAAGCAAAGAGCTACAATCCCTTGCTTTATCAGTACGAATATGATGGTCAGGACCTAGATGACTTTAAAAGTGAAATACGTGACAAGGTGGAGTTTAACCTGACATATTCGCTCAATCAGATTGCCGGAGCATATGAGCTACTAGATTCGAAAGTAAATAAGGCAATACTCGAAAACATAATATATATGGGTATGTTAGCGAAAACAGAAAAAATTCTTGGAGTGGGGAGTTGTAAACAAATTGAGTAATCCTTATGAAGTTCTAGGAATAAAGGAAGGCGCAAGTGAGGAAGAAATAAAGAGGGCATACAGAGAGATGGTAAAAAAATACCATCCTGATCAATATCAGAACAATCCGCTGTCAAAGCTGGCTGAGGAAAAGCTCAGAGAGGTCAATGAGGCCTATGACTATCTAATGAAGAATAATGGCTCATGGCAGGCAGGAGCGTCTAGGGGAAGCAGTGCAGGTGCGAACAATACTAGAGGCTGGAGTGGTCAGGGCGGTAATGATTTTTACAATCAGGTCAAATCACATATCAACACAGGAAATGTTAATGTTGCTGAAGATATGCTGGACAGAAACCGTGAGCATTCCGCACCCTGGTTTTATCTGAAGGGCCTTATATTTATGCGTAAAGGTTGGTATGACGAGGCCTACAATCATATCCAGAGAGCCGTTAATATGGACCCGACAAACTACGAGTACAGAAGTGCGCTTAACAGTATGCACAATTCTAACAGTGCTTACAGGACAAATTCCTATCACAGAGGCTACAATAGTCAACAGGATGCTTTTTGCCAGGTGTGCCAGTTCCTGTGGTGTGCGGATTGCTGCTGCGAGTGTGGAGGCGGAGATTTAATCGGCTGCTGCTGATATAGTATCGGGGGATAGTGGAGGATATTGATGGAAGCAGGTAGCCTAAAAACAAAAAAAATCGCTCTTAACGGTATTCTTGGAGCTCTTTGTGTTATGTGTCTTGTTCTGGCAACGGTTCTTCCGACCAACAGGATTTCATTATACGCATTAAGCTCCTTTTTTGTTGCCGTTACAATCATTGAAAGCGGCGTCAGGGCCAGCTGGATTTTTTATGTGGGCACAAGCATTCTCGGACTGATAATAATGCCCAACAAGCTGGGAATTGTACCCTACGCCCTCTTCTTCGGCGCATATGGAATCGCAAAATATTACATTGAAAAATTAGACAAAATCATGATAGAGTATATAATCAAGCTAGTATACTTTAATATCTGCCTTGGGATAGCAGCACTTACGATCAGAGAGCTTTTCGGCTACAGTCTGCCGGTGAAGCTTCCTTGGTGGTTGGTAATCGTTATACTGGAGCTGGTTTTCATGGTATACGATTTTGTCTACAGCTTATTTATCAACTATTACAGGCGGAGAATCAAACCCAAGCTGAACTGGAGAAAGTGAAGAAATTATTATTATGGATAACAGGGCAATAAAAATATTGGAATTTGATAAGATAGTGAAAAAGCTTTCCAGCCTTTGTGCGTCAGAGCTAGGCAGAGAAATTGTCGGTGAGCTTATGCCGGAGAGCAACATGGCAGTCGTAACCGAAAGGCTAAGGGAAACGACTGATGCAACAGATTTTATATTGCGACGGGGCAACCCACCCCTTGGCGGATTGCATGATATACGAGGCAGCTTGAAAAGAGTGGAGATAGGCTCAATGCTAAACCCCGCAGAGCTGCTGCATATTGCCGACACCCTGCGCACAGCACGAAACATTAAGAACTACTCGGCATCAGCCGACCAGAAGGGGCTTGCTGAGTCCAACCGCATCAGCGGACTTATTTCGTCGATTGTATCCAATAAGCGTGTAGAAGACAAAATAAATATGTCGATTGTGAGCGAGGAAGAAATCGCTGACAGCGCAAGCAATACCTTAGCACGTATCAGAAGGCAGATAAAGGACCAGCAGAGATCTATTAAGGAAAAGCTTGATAGCATGATTCGCTCCTCAAAGTATCAAAAGCTTATGCAGGAGTCCATTGTTACCCTTAGGGGCGATCGCTATGTCATACCTGTTAAGGCCGAATTTAAGAATGAAGTGCCGGGACTTGTTCACGACTCATCGGCTAGCGGGGCAACCCTATACGTGGAGCCTATGGCTGTGGTGGAAGCCAATAATAGCATAAAGCAGCTAAGATCAAAGGAACAGCTTGAGATAGAGCGGATATTGCATGAATTGACAGCTGATGTCGCGGAGATTTTAGAGGCCTTGAAAACTAACATAGCAATTTTCGCCGATCTGGATTTTGCATTTGCCAAGGCGAAGCTGAGCCTTGAGCTAAAGTGTGTTTGCCCTAAACTTAATCATGAAAAAAGAGTTAATATAAAAAAGGGAAGACACCCTCTATTGGACGGCAACACTGTCGTTCCGATTAATTTGTGGGTGGGCGGCAGCTTTAATACTCTTGTGGTAACCGGGCCTAATACAGGTGGAAAGACTGTTACGCTAAAGACCTTGGGGCTTTTTACACTAATGGCTCAGGCCGGACTTCATGTACCGGCTGTGGAGGGTACTGAGTTAGGCGTTTTCGACAAAGTGTACGCCGATATCGGTGATGAGCAAAGCATTGAGCAGAGTCTGAGTACATTTTCATCACATATGACCAACATTGTCAGAATTCTTCGTGAAGCTGATGAGAATTCCCTGGTGCTTTTTGATGAGCTTGGAGCGGGTACAGACCCCACAGAGGGCGCAGCGCTTGCTATGGCGATATTGGAGAGGCTTCATGGAAAAGGCGCGATTACAGTTGCTACGACCCACTACAGCGAGCTTAAGGTTTACGCTTTAACTACCGAGGGCGTTGAGAATGCCTGCTGTGAATTTGATGTGGAAACACTAAGGCCTACCTACAACCTGCTTATTGGCGTTCCCGGAAAGAGCAATGCATTTGCCATATCAAGAAGGCTTGGCCTACAGGAGGAGATTTTGGATAAAGCCAGGGAGTTTTTATCCGGCGAGGAAATTGAGTTCGAAGATGTTCTCATGACTATCGAAAAAAACCGCAGCGATACGGAGAAGGAAAAGCTGCAGGCCGAAAAATACAGGCTGGAAATCGAGGAGTTAAAAAAAGAGCTGGAGGGACAGAAGGAAAAGCTGATTTCACAGAAGGACAAGCTGATGCGTGAAGCCAGAGAGGAAGCTAGAGGGATCCTACTTACCGCAAAAAAGGATGCTGAGGGTATACTTGATGATATTAAGCGTGCGGCCAGGGAGCAGGATGAGGCAGACAGGAACAGAGCTATTGAGGAGGCAAGGGCCAGACTGAGAAGCAATATAGGCGATTTAGAGGGTTCCCTTGCCGAGAGCCTTTTTCCCAAACAGAGCTATATTAAGCCCCCTGAGAGCTTGAAGCCCGGGGACAGTGTACTGATTACGAATCTGAACCAAAAGGGAACCGTCCTGACAGCTCCGGATAGTGACGGAGAGGTGCTGGTACAAGCCGGGATAATGAAGATAAATGTACACATTACAAATCTGAAGCTCGTTGACGATCAGGCGCAGGAAATACAAAAGGCAGGTGCCGGCAGGATAGGCATTTCAAAGTCGATGAGTATTTCTCCACGGATTGATATAAGGGGAACTAATGTGGATGAAGCCGTGCAGATTCTTGGGAAATATTTGGATGATGCCGTAATAGCAGGGCTTGTTGAGGTGACCATTGTCCATGGGAAGGGTACCGGTATGTTACGCAATGGTGTTCACCAGTTCTTAAAAAGCAGCAAGCATGTGAAGGGGTACAGACTTGGGAAATATGGCGAGGGAGAATCAGGAGTAACAATAGTGACTATAAAATAAGTATTATAGCACTAAATTTATAAATTAAACCATAAATTCTCAAATTTCTCTTGTGTTCGATAGAAAAAAACAATATAATGTTCACTGAAGGGTTTTTATGTAGTTTACTTGGCTATTTACTAATGATAACGGGGTGTCTATCATGCGATGCAATATCGACTATTATCCTCTCACGCAGCCTCAGAAGGGGATATGGTATACTGAGAAGCTATATCCGGGGACAAGCATTGGTACTATTGCTGCAACGTTAAAATTACAGGGAGATATTGATTATCTACTATTGGAGAAGGCTGTAAATCTTCTCGTTGAGAAGAATGATGCTATTCGATTAAGGTTTACACAAAAGGATAATGAGCCATATCAATATGTGTCGAATTACAAATACAAAAAGCTCCAATTTTTCGATTTTAGCCAGTCATCCAGCGAAGAACTATTTGCCTGGGACAAGGCTAGGTCAGAAGAGCCTTTCGACCTAATAGATAGCGACTTATTTCATTTTGATTTGATAAAAATAAGCGACAATGTCGGTGGTTTCTTTGTAAAAATGCATCATTTGATTTCTGATGCATGGTCTATGAGTATAGTTGGCAACAACATTGTCGAGTATTATTCCAAACTAAAAAATGGCGAACTGATTGACCCATCAAAGAAGCCATCCTATTTAGACTTCATTCTGAGAGAAAATGATTATTTTGAATCCGGGAGGTTCAAATCAGATAATGATTTTTGGACCAAGAGGCTGTCTGCTTTCAAGGAGGTAACTACGCTAAAGCCCCGTACATCATTGAGCCTTGACTCCAAAGCCAGACGTAAAACACATGTATTGCCTAAAAAATTAACTGATAAATTACGCAAATATTGCAGTGAAAATAAGGTTTCTGAATATGCATTGTTCTTTGCCGCCCTATCAATGTATATCAACAGGGTATCCGGGAAAGAGGACCTAACAATCGGTACGACCTTATTAAATCGAACAAATGCCAAAGAAAAAGCTACCTTTGGCATGTTTGTAAGCACAGCGGTTCCCGTTCGGGTAGATATTCATGATGATTGGAACTTGAAAACCTTTGCAGAATCAATCTCAAGGGAGATATTATCAGTTCTCAGGCATCAGAAATACCCATACAATCTATTACTAAAACAAATCAGGGAACAAAGCAATGCGGATAATATTTTCGATATTGTTTTGACATATCAAAACTCCAAGTTTATGAATGATAGTTATGAGCCCTTTACAACAAGGTGGCATTTCAGCGGACATCAGATAGAATCTCTTATTATAAATGTTAACGACAGAGATAATGATGATAAATTTATCATCGATTACGACTATCTTTTAAGCATGTTTAATCCAACTGAAATTGACTTCATACATCATCACATATTAAGCATATTGTGGCATGGCTTAGATAATCCTTATAAGCCAATATCAAAATTGGAGATGATATCGGAACTAGAAAAACACAAATTACTTAAGGACTTTAATGACACTGCCTGCGACTATCCGCGGGACAAGACGATACAGCAGTTGTTTGAAGAACAGGTCAAAAGGACGCCGAATAAAAGAGCGGCGGTATTTGAGGGAAAAAGCATTACATATGATGAGCTAAACAGGAAAGCCAACCAAGTAGCAAGGATGCTGCGGGACAAAGGCCTTACCGCTGACGAAGCAGTATCGATAATGGTTCAGCGCTCGCTTGAGATGATTATTGGAATAATGGGTATCCTAAAGGCTGGAGGTGCATACCTGCCTATTGACCCCAAATACCCTCTGGAGAGAAAGGAATATATCCTGCAAAACAGTAAATCGAAGCTTTTGCTGACCCTGTCTGAGCATGCGAAAGAAATGAAATTCGGCGGAACAGTAATAAATTTGGATGATTGTCTGCAATCCAAATATGGAGATACTAATCTTGAAAACATCAACAAACCTACCGACCTGGCCTACATTATTTATACATCGGGCTCTACAGGAAATCCCAAGGGGGTAATGATAGAGCATCACAGCTTAATTAACAGATTGAACTGGATGCAGAAGAAATACCCTCTGGATGATAAGGATGTTATACTGCAAAAAACAACTTATACCTTTGATGTATCTGTTTGGGAATTAATCTGGGGATTTATAGTGGGAGCAGAGACATGCTTTCTTATTCCAGATGGCGAGAAGGATCCTGAAGAAATTATTAAGGCAATTGAAAAGAACGTGGTCACAACACTCCATTTTGTGCCCTCCATGCTTAATATGTTTTTAGATTACATTGATGAAACGAAAGATACGCACAGGCTTTCTTCTTTGAAGCAGGTCTTTGCCAGCGGTGAAGCTTTAACTGTTCAGCAGGTTGAGAAATTCAACCGATTGTTGAACAAAAATAATGGTACTTTATTATCAAATTTATATGGGCCTACTGAGGCTTCGATAGACGTGACATACTATGATTGTCGTCCTGAGAAGAAGCCGCTGAAGACAGTGCCTATAGGAAAACCCATAGACAATACGAAAATTTTCATACTGGATAAAAACATGAATCTGCTTCCAATCGGTATAGCTGGAGAGCTTTATATCGGAGGAGTTGGTGTAGCACGAGGGTACATAAATAATGAAGAGCTGACAAGGGAAAAGTTTGTAGACAATCCTTTTAATCCCGGCGGAATTATTTATCGCACAGGTGATTTAGCCAGATGGTATCCCAAGGGTGATATCGAGTATCTTGGAAGAATAGATTCACAGATAAAAATAAGAGGATTCAGAATCGAACTGGGAGAAATAGAAAAAAGACTGCTTGAGCACAAGGATGTCAATGAAGTGGTTGTCGTTGGTAAAGCCAGGGCAAGTGGAGAAAATTACTTGTGCGCATACTATGTCTCACAAAAACAGATATCCTATGAAGCTTTGAAGGCATTCCTTTTAAGTAGGTTGCCGGATTACATGGTTCCATCCTTTTTTGTTCAGCTTAACAGTCTGCCCTTGTTATCAAATGGAAAGATAAACAGAAAAGCATTACCTGAGCCTGATATGAGTCAGAAGGCAACGACTTCATACGAAGCACCGTCAAATGAAGTAGAAAGAGTACTCCTGGAGATATGCCAAGAATGCCTTAAAAGGAGTGACTTCGGCGTAAATGACAACCTCTTTGATCTGGGAGCTGATTCCTTAGCGATCATAGATATGCTGATCAGGGCACACAAGCATAATTGGGGTATTACAGCAGCTGATTTCTATAATTGCCAGACGGTGAAGCTAATGTCGGATAAGATACTCGCAGATGCTTTTGAGGAAGTGGCTGCAAGCAGTAATAAAGATATATTTGATTTGAAGGAATTAGGCTTGGAAAACAAGAATAAGAAGGCTGGTAAACTGAATAATGTCTTGCTAACCGGAGTAACGGGGTTCCTTGGCATACATATTTTGAGGGAGCTTATTGACAACTCGAATGCAACTGTATATTGTCTTATTAGGGGAAAGGATCAGAGCAATGCTGTCAACAAGCTAAAGGGAACTCTTGAGGATTATTTTGCCTTTGATTATGCAAGATTTATTAATAAGCGAATTTTTGTAATAGAGGGTGATATCGGACAAGATAAGTTTTCTCTAGAGGATAAGGATTATTTGAAATTATCCGAGACAATTGATACGGTTATTCATTCAGCGGCCATTGTAAAATACTATGGAGATTACGCTGAATTTGCTAACACCAACGTAGCGGGCACGCAAAGAATTGCACAATTTGTTCGAGAGTATGAAAAGAAGCTGTACTATATTTCTACTCTCGCAATAGCCGGAAGCTATTTGACTGCTTTTGAAGGTGAAGCCCGTGACTTCAATGAGGACGATTTCTTTGTTGGACAAAACTACAAAGAGAACGTATATGTGAGAAGTAAATTTGAGGCTGAGAAGGTCATATTTAACGAGGTCAAGCAGGGAATGGATGCGACTATATTCAGGATGGGCAATTTGACGGGACGTTTTTCCGATGGATATTTTCAGAAAAACATACATGAAAATGCCTTTTACAGTATCATCAGATCCATCATTCTATTAAAGGCTATACCCGAAAATCAACTTGATGTTGATGTGGAATTCTCTCCTGTGGACTTAGCAGCCAAAGCCATATTATTACTTATGCAGGAGCCCGGACGGAACGAATTAGTATATCATATTACAAATAATAATGAGGTCACGATCGGGGAGTTAATTAACATGTTTTCCAGGCTGTCGCTGCGGATCAAGGTTTTGAAGACAGATGATTTCAGCAAGCTGGTTGAAAGGATTTCAGAGGACAGAACGAAACATGACATACTAGCTGGAATAATTGCAGATATGAGCAAGGATAATGCCCTGGAATATGGCTCGCCAATTAGCATTAATTCCAACATGACTAAAAACAACCTTGCCAGGGTAGGGTTTGAATGGCCAATGATAACATTGGATTACATAAAGAAGCTTATTGAACATATGCAGGTAACAGGCTTTATTAGGGATAGCTTTAATTAGGCAGACACTTGATAGAGGTGATTCCGATTATCTACCACAATGACATACTTTTTTTTCTTTTATTCGTATCGGTGCTGCTTATTGCCTTTATTGGAATATATATAAGCAGAATACGCAAGAAACAGCAGATTCATTATGTCTTCCTATTGAATGTAGCATTTATGTTTATATGGAGTATTTGCAGGCTTCTTCAGATAATAATTCCAGATAAGAATGAGAGCCTAGTAATTAGCTTGGAACATATTTCCTACATCGGTGTTATATTTATTCCTATTTCACTTTTATTCACTGGCATTATATATGCCAGGACAAAAATTAGCATTTCCGCAAAACACCTGCTTCTACTTATAGTGCCTACGATTTCTCTTGTTATGGTTTTTACAAATGTGTACCATAACCTATTCATTATAGAGTATAGCTATATTAGTACTGGTTTTGTATACGGCAAATACTATATTGTACACGAGATCTATTCATATGCGTGTATTTTAATAGGGCTATACTACTTACTATATTTTTCAATAAGAAACTCCGGCTTCTTCTCAAAGCAGTCGATACTAATATTCATAGGCGTATTGCTACCACTGGTTGTTGTCTTACTTAGTACACAGGGTATAGTAGAAATGCCGGTTTTCCTGGAAAACATATCTTTTTCTTTTGCAGTACTATGCTTTGCTGTAGCCATTTTTAAATATAAGTTTTTAAATGTTATTCCAATTGCCCTCAAAAATGTTGTGGACAATATTTCCGATGCGTTTGTAGTTATTGATGAAAGCGCAAATATAATAGAGTATAACAGGATGTTTAATCACTTATGCAATAATAAGCTGGACGCAAATAGGCATGAGAATTTGTATGATTTAGCTCAATCTATAGATGGTCTAAACATTGACATAGCAGAGCTGGCTGAAGTGGTTGTGGCTTCACGGAAGGAGAAAAGACAGACCTTTGAGAAATACATAATATCCGAAGGTTTTGAAAGTTTTTTCACAGTGGAAATCACACAGATCAATTCCCAGGATCATTACCTTGGTACACTCATCCTCTTGAAGGATATTACCGAGCACAAGAAGAATATTGAAGCAATAAAGGAACAGCAGGCTATTCTGCTGGAGCAGGAGCGGCTTGCGTCACTGGGGCAGCTGATCGGAGGGATTGCTCACAACCTTAAGACCCCGATAATGTCAATATCCGGTGCCATCGAAGCCCTTAAGGACCTGACATATGAATATCGGGATTCTATCGATGACAGGAGCGTGACCGAACAGGATCACAAGGAGATCGCTAAGGATATGCTTGGCTGGCTGGAGAAGATGAGGCCTTATTGTGCATATATGTCGGATGTTATCTCAGCAGTCAAGGGACAGGCTGTTCAAATGAGCGCCTCTGGCACCGATAAATTTACAGTGGATGAGGTTGTCAAAAGAGTTGATCTACTGCTCAAGCACGAATTAAAGAGGCACCACTGTGTTTTGAAAATTGATCTTTGCATTGACAAAAGCACTGAAATCAAGGGGGAGGTTAACAATCTTGTTCAGGTGTTTGATAACATAATAATTAATGCTATGCATTCCTATGAAGGGAAGAATGGCGTCATTGAATTGCTTATTGTTCGTAGCGGCGACAATGTGGAGTTCACCTTCAAGGATTTTGGAAAGGGCATACCCAAAAAGGTTGCAGACAGACTTTTTAAGGAGATGGTTACGACTAAAGGCAAAAAAGGTACCGGCTTGGGCCTTTATATGTCATACGCAACAATAAAGGGACGCTTTAGCGGAAACATATCTTTTACTACTAAAGAAGATTGCGGTACAACATTTTTTATTTCAATACCATGCATTACATACAGCACTCAGGAGGCAGAATAGATGCGAAGAAAAATACGTAACACCTCATTGAATTACAAAATACTGGTTGTTGATGATGAGGTCGGAATCATTGACTCATTAACTGTTGTGCTTAAGCGCAGCGGCTATGATGTCGTGGGGGTTACCGACCCTTTGGAGGCTGTAGAAAAGATTAGAAGCGAGCACTTTGACCTGATGGTACTGGACTATTTGATGTATCCGATTCATGGTGACAAGGTTGTTGAGACAATCAGGGAATTTAACAGTGAGCTGTATATTCTATTACTTACCGGACATAAGGATTTGGCACCGCCACTGGAGACAATAAAGGCGCTGGACATACAAAGCTACTGCGAGAAAAGCGATAGGTTTGATCAACTGCTATTGCTTGTGGAGTCAGGAATCAAATCTATTTCTCAAATGAGGACGATCAAGAAATTTAGAGATGGCCTCAACAAGATATTGCAGGCCGTTCCTAAGATATATTCCTTGCAACCTATCGACTCAATAATGGAAGAAATCTTGACTGAAATAATGCCCCTTGTTGATAGTAAGAATGCCTTTATTCTGGTTGATGATACCACAGACATAATCGATGAGAATAAAAGTATTTTTAAAGGAATAGGGAAGTACAAAGCTGAGATAACGCACTTTATGGAGATGCTAAGCCCCACGCTGATGGAGCATATAGGCTACGCAAGGATATCCCAACAGATTGTACACCTGGAGGAAGGCGTTATTTTTCCCTTGAATAATGAGTTTAAACAGACGATTGGAGTTATTTATGTTGAGAGCAAGAATATAGAAGATGGTATCAAGCTTCTGGAGATTTACACAAGTCAGGCGGCTTCATCCATCAACAATGCTTTTCTTCATTCCTTGGTCAACATGAAAAATGACGAGCTCAACAAAACATACGATCAGCTTAAGCTTAGGTATATGGACACAATTGAGGTGCTACGTCTGGCAGTTGATGCAAAGGACATATATACAAGGGGCCATTCGGACCGCGTTGCATACTATGCAGTCAAGATAGGCGAGGCGGCCGGTTTGTCCAGTCAGGATATGGAGACACTACGCATAAGCGGTATTTTTCATGATATAGGAAAGATAGGCACAGCAGATGACATCCTGTTAAAAACAGAGAAACTAACGACGAGGGAGCTGATTGAGATTCAGAAGCATCCTCTTAAGGGAGCACGCATCTTGTCTGCGGTATCAATGTTTAAGGACGTAGTTCCAGTTGTCAAATGCCACCATGAAAGAGTTGACGGGACAGGTTATCCGGAGGGACTGCGTGGCGATGAGATCCCTCTGCTTGCTAGGATAATATCCGTATCGGATGCCTTTGATGCAATGATGTCTGACCGCCTATACAGGACCAAGCTCAACCTTAAGGATGCCAGACAGCAGTTGATTATGGGTGCAGGAACACAGTTTGACAGTGATGTCGTATCCATGTTTGTTGAGCTAATTGATGGATTTGGTTTTAACGAGATGATGAGAGAGACTGCCGCCACTTATGAATGAACAGGCTGTCGCGTGAAGAGTAGTGCCCACAAAGAAAAGTTGTATATGATACCTGCCCCGTGGCAGGTATCATTATCTGGAGAAATATGGATAACTATCTTATGCTCCCGGCAAGAAATTGACTCTATCATGAAATTCTGATAGGTTGACATTGTTTAGTTAATAATTTAAAATTTAGCTTGCAATATAAATCTGTTAAACATAGTCAAATATAATATCTGCTTATGGTTTATATAGACTGGAAGGGAAGAATTGTGGCAACGAAGAGAGAAGACATTAGAAATATAGCGATTATAGCTCACGTAGATCATGGCAAGACAACACTGGTGGACGGTATGCTCAGACAGAGCGGGATTTTCAGAGAGAATGAACAGGTGCAAGAAAGGGTCATGGACTCGGGTGACCTGGAAAGAGAACGCGGCATTACGATAATGGCGAAAAACACCTCCGTAGTTTATAAGGGAGTTAAGATTAACATTGTAGACACCCCCGGACATGCCGATTTTGGAGGCGAAGTAGAGCGAGTGCTAAAGATGGTGGATGGTGTGCTGCTGCTGGTGGATGCATTCGAAGGCCCCATGCCTCAGACCAAGTTTGTGCTGCGCAAGGCGTTGCAGCTTAGCCTCAAACCAATCGTGGTAATCAACAAGATCGACAAGGCGGAGGCAAGGCCTGATGAAGTTATAGATGAGGTATTGGACCTTTTTATTGAGCTTGGTGCAGATGACGATCAGATTGAGTTTCCGGTTGTCTATGCTTCCTCAAGGGATCGATTTGCCATATGTGACCTGGGGGATGAGAGAAAGAATCTTGAGCCACTGCTGGATACGATAGTTAAAAGTGTTCCTGCCCCTGTGGGAGAACTGGATAGTCCTCTTCAGCTTTTAGTCTCAAATATTGATTATGATGAATATGTGGGCAGAATTGCCATAGGCAGGATTGATAGGGGTAAGGTCAGCCTGGGGCAGCAATCAGCGGTCTGCAAAAAAGACGGGACCATAGCCCATGCAAAAATCAGCCGTCTATACACGTTTCAGGGGTTAAGAAGGGTGGATGCCAAAGAAGCGTCGCTTGGTGATATTGTTGCGGTTTCGGGAATCGGAGATATCAACATAGGCGAAACCATATGCGACATGGAGTCACCGGAGCCCCTGCCCTTTGTAAATATTGACGAGCCGACTATCAGCATGACCTTTAGCGTCAACAACAGTCCTCTGGCCGGCAAGGAAGGAACATATGTAACTTCAAGGCATATTCGTGATCGCCTGTTTAAGGAGCTTGAGACGAATGTCAGTCTCAGGGTTGAGGAGACTGAATCGCCGGATTCCTTTAAGGTGTCAGGAAGAGGAGAGCTGTCATTGTCGATACTAATTGAGACCATGAGGAGGCAGGGTTATGAGCTTCAGGTATCAAAGCCGAAGGTTATCATGAAAGAGGTTGACGGCACTATACTTGAACCCATTGAGCTTTTGATGATAGATGTGCCTGAGGAATTCATGGGCGTTGTAATGGAGAAGCTAGGCACTCGCAAGGCTGAAATGCTGAATATGCATTCTGCGACGGAGGGCTATATGCGCCTGGAGTTCAAAATTCCAGCAAGAGGCCTGATTGGATATCGGTCCGAATTTTTGACCGACACAAAGGGCAATGGTATAATGAACCATGTGTTTAACGGCCATGAGCCTTATAAGGGTGACATATCAAGCAGGCAGAGAGGATCACTTGTAGCATGGGAAGCAGGGGAGTCCGTCGTCTATGGATTGTATAATGCTCAGGAAAGAGGGAACCTTTTTATAACAGCAGGAGTCACAGTCTATGAGGGCATGATAGTTGGTGAGAATGCTAAAAATGAAGACATTGTAGTAAATGTCTGCAAAAAGAAGCATGTTACCAATATGAGAGCCGCAGGTTCTGATGAAGCACTTAGGCTAACGCCACCAATCACCTTGAGTTTGGAGCAAGCCCTTGAATTTATTTCTGATGATGAGTTGGTGGAGATAACACCAAAGAATATGAGACTGAGAAAGAGGATACTGAATACGGAGCTTAGAGCCAAGGCGAGAAGCAAAACAAATGCCTAATGGAGCTCCAGACCTGGAGGTAACTGAATGGTAAAGCAAACATCGCAGGCCCCAAAGGCTAAGAAGAAAAGCAGCAACAAATGGAAGAAGAGGCTTGCATTCTGGTTGATATTCATTTTAGGCATTGTTGCAATAGTGTATATTAGCAGTTCTTTATCATACAAGTATGTGATAGACAAATATAACGATACCAGCAGGAATGATGTGGTGGTAGTTGACGAAAAGGACGGCGTAGAATTTATTATCAAAAGGGGTGCTGGTGTTTCTGAAATTGCCGCTCAGCTGAAGGAGCAGGAGCTTATTAAGAATGAGAACATTTTTAAGCTGCTTTCTAAGATCAACGGCTACGATGGTACATATTTGTCCGGTACCCATATTGTCAACAGTTCATTGACCTATGATGAAATGATGAGAGTGCTTTCTTCAGACCCGGCAACAAGAACCGTTACAATACCTGAGGGTAAGACCTTCAAGCAGATTGTTGATATCCTCTATGACAAAAAAATCATTAAGGACAAAGCCAAATTCATAAGATCTGCCAACGCAGAGGTATTCGATTATGATTTCCTCATAGGCATACCAAAGCGAGATGACAGGCTGGAGGGTTATCTTTTCCCTGATACCTATGAGTACGACTACAATGCCAGTGACCGGGACATTCTTAATAAGATGCTGAGCAACTTCAACAAGAAGTTCAGACAGGAATACAGAGAAATGATTGCAAATCTTCCGGGTGAGATGACGCTCGATAAGGTTGTCACGATGGCATCCATTATTGAGAGGGAAGCCAGAGACCCCGATGATCGTTATTTGATATCAGGGGTACTGTATAACAGGCTTTCAGGCAAGGACGCATCGCTTAGAAAGCTTCAGGTGGACGCTACAATACAGTATATTATGATGAGAAATACCGGCTCATATAAGGATAGAGTTCTATATGCGGATCTTGAGATTGAAGATCCCTACAACACATATTTGAATGAGGGTCTGCCGCCCGGCCCCATTTGTTGCCCGGGTGAGGCCTCGATAAAGGCGGCTTTGAATCCCGATGAGACTCCTTACTATTATTACGTAGCCAAGGGAGATGGGACAGGCAGCCATGCATTTGCCAAAACATTCAAAGAGCATCAGGCAAATATAAAGAAATACTCAACGAAATAGGGGAGAGGGCTGAGACACGCTGAAGCATAACACACAACTGTTAAGCGAGCTGGAGCAATATGCCAAGGAGCATCATGTACCCATTGTTACGCCGCAGGTCGCTCAGCTGCTGATTGTACTGGGAAGGATAGTAAAGCCCGGGCGCATACTGGAGGTAGGCACGGCCATTGGCTATTCTACCATCCTGCTTGCAGGCATCTTGCCAGAAGGAGGCAGGATAGACACAATCGAGCGCAATGATGAGATGCAGCGAATGGCCCATGAGAACATAAAAAGAGCAGGCTTGGAGCAAACTGTCAGTATCATTGCCGCAGATGCGCAGGATGTATTGGAATGCCTTGACAAGCAATATGACATGATTTTCTTGGATGCTGCCAAGGGTCAATATCCGGAGTTCCTGCCCGAATGCTTGAGATTACTGAAAAGCGGCGGTCTTCTGGTATCTGACAATGTGCTTTATAAAGGAATGATAACCGGCCAGGAGCCTGTTGTAAGAAGAAAGAGAACAATCGTCAACAGGATGCGGACTTATCTGGACATGCTGAGCAACGATCCCACGCTGGACACAAGCATTCTGCCTGTTGGAGATGGAGTAGCACTATCATATAAACGTTTCGAAACGGAGATGCAAAAATGAGGGAAGCCGGAAGAGTTGAACTGCTTGCTCCGGCGGGCAATCTTGAAAAGCTGAAAATGGCCATCATATATGGTGCGGATGCTGTTTATCTGGGAGGAGAGGAATTCGGCCTCAGGGCCGGCGCAGGCAATTTTAGCCCAGAGCAGCTGAGAGAGGGAATCGAATTCGCCCATGCCAGAGGCAAAAGAGTCTACATGACAATGAACATAATTCCTCACAATGAGGACTTTGAAAATATGCCGGGCCACATACGACAGGCAAGTGATGCCGGGGTAGATGCCATCATTTTTTCCGATCCGGGGGTTCTCGATTTAATTAAGCAGGAGGCTCCCGAGATGGAGCTTCACCTCAGCACCCAGGCCAATAACACCAACTGGAGGAGTGCCGCCTTCTGGCACAGGCAGGGTGTTAAGCGTGTCATTCTTGCCAGAGAATTATCCTACAATGAGATTAAGAAAATACGAGAGAGGGTTCCTGAGGAGCTTGAACTGGAAATGTTCGTCCACGGTGCGATGTGCATCTCCTATTCGGGCAGGTGCCTTTTGAGCAATTACATGGCTGATCGTGACTCCAACCGTGGGGCCTGCGCCCATCCATGCAGGTGGAAGTATCATTTGGTGGAGGAAAAGCGTCCGGGGGAATACATGCCGATTTTTGAAGACGAACGTGGCACCTATATTTTCAATTCGAAGGATCTATGCCTTATTGAGCACCTGCCGCAAATAATAGACAGTGGTATTACAAGCCTAAAAATTGAAGGCCGGATGAAGAGCTCCTATTATGTGGCGACTGTGGTCAAGGCCTATAGGGAAGCTTTGGACGCCTATTATGCCGATCCGAAGAATTATGAATTCGACATTACATGGATGGATGAAATGTCTAAGGCTAGCCACAGGGAGTACACAACAGGTTTTTTC
>JAAYBT010000102.1 GCA_012730015.1 Clostridiaceae bacterium | reverse complement strand
CGCTGCGCTCTTCGTTCGGATTGATGGCTCCCCGGTAATCCTCACGCACTCGCCGGAAAATGCGATGCATTTTCCTTTTGGCTCGTGCCCTCTCGGGTTCTCGTCCCTCGCTAAGGTTAGACATCGTTTTGCTTCGCAAAGCCGAGTCATTGGTGACCCATAGGGGACTCGAACCCCTGTTACCGCCGTGAAAGGGCGGTGTCTTAACCGCTTGACCAATGGGCCATAATTACGTTAAGCTGAAGTACTTTGGTAGCGGCGGTCGGATTTGAACCAACGACACTGCGGGTATGAACCGCATGCTCTAGCCACCTGAGCTACGCCGCCATTTAAGCCTTTGCCAACAAACGCTTTACTATTGTAGCAGATGAAGTAACATAAAGTCAATAGGTAAATTTAGTCCGATTTTTACCGTATATACATAGCTAGATGGTTAAATGCTGCATCTTCGTCAAAAAGCAGGCGGATCCCGATAAAAGGATGCCGCCTGCTTACTAATTACCGTCATTCCTCTGCATACCTACGAAGTAGTCTCATTATCAATATATGGAGTTATAATACTCGGTGCGTTCTTCCACAATCGTCTTAACACCGGCTTCTTCCAATTCACCCAAGTACTCATCATAGGTTGCATCAAATTTATCAGGAGTACAGGTAATGCATTTCACACGATAATCGTCCTTGATGATGTCAATATCAGTGATGAGGCTTGGCGTAGATGCTGACGTAAAGGTTGTATCGAAAATGATGTCCCCAACTGCTGCATTCTTGTAGTTTTCGATGACCTTATCTTCATAGCCGGGTGCCTCCTTGGAGGAGCAGACCATAAACTCGTCCACAGTAGCAAAGTAGCCCTGGTTACCTGTAAGGAATATATCCGTACGAATCCAGTCCTTATCCGTGCTGTTATAGGAAGCATCCTTAACTATTGGCACACCATCTGCATCAAATTCAAAGTGCTCGCCTTCAAAGCCATGGTACAATACGAATCCACCGTCTTTTGTGCACATCCAGTCAAGATATGTCATACAGGCCTCTACAACCTCCTCTGATGCAGTCAGTGGACAGAATGCAATCAGACCGCCTGCAGGATATGCACCACTGTATTGCTTCCCATCCTTAACATTTTTCATAGGAGGAATAGAAATAATATCTGCTGTTGGAACGTTTTCCTGCAGTGTTTTCAAAAGTGAGCCTCTGAGAACGTCTACACTGCCGTTAACTGAATACTCAAAGAAAGCGAGCTGTCCGGTCACTATCTGGCTCTTGAAGTCGTCTTCTGATAATGTATAGTATTCAGGATTAAGAAGACCGTCATTGTATAGCTTATTCATAAAGCGGAAAAACTCCCTGATACCCTTGTCATAGTAGTCTCCAACTGCACTATCACCGGATGAAATATCCATTTCCTTTTCATTACCTGCAAGCTCAGAGAAGAGCATGCGGGTATTCCATTGATTCCAGAATTGAGCCCCGACTACATCTTTTCTTCCATCAGGATTCTCGCGAACAAACTGTTTTAATGTGTCATATAGTTCGTCAACTGTTGTAGGAACCTTCCTGTTAAGGCCATCAAGCCAGTCCTTGCGTATAAAGAAGTTTGATTTAGTGGTAACAGCTCTCTTAGCAACGATTCCATAGAGCTCATTATTTACCGTCCGGCCAATATCCAAAACATTATCGCCAAGATATGCCTTCATGTTTTCAGCCTGCCCAGCCCCATCGATAAATGGGACAAGATCCCATGTTCCACCTTGCTGGAAGTAGTCTTCAGCATGTGCATATGTATATGTAAGAGTGATGTCAGGTGCTGTGCCGGAAGCCATCATAGACTGCATTTTGACAACCTCATCCCAACGAGGAACCGTTACAAACTCTACGTTAATACCGACTTTACTCATTTGCTCATTTACATACTTAACCCATTTGTTGTCTGTAATTGTAGAGCCTTCCGGAGCATTGCTTCGGTCAAAGAGCTCCACCTTAATTGTAACATTATCAAATTGCTTGGAGCCGTATGTTGTTTGGTATTTACTTTCGGGAGCCGCAGGATCTCCGCTCTTCGTGTCCTTATCGGCAGCCTTCTTGTCGGGTGCAGCTGCCGTAGTGCTGTCCTGATCCTTTCCGCCACTGGCATCCTTGCTTGCACAGCCTGCCACAAATGACAGCAGCATACAAGTCACCAGTAAAAGTGCAAATAGTCTTTTCTTCATAGAAATTCCTTCCTTTCATCTCTTTATCTTATCCTAAAAAAAGTATAAGCCTTATGCTATTAAGGATTATCCTTTTAAAGAACCAAGCATAACTCCTTTAACGAAATACTTCTGTAGCCAGGGGTAAACAATGAGAATGGGAATGGTGGACACAGCGACCGTAGCCATTTTGAGCGATTGGGTCATCACCTGTGTGCCGATCCCTTCGAGGTTTGCATTGGAGTTGTTGAGCTCCTCTCCAAAGAGCAGACTCCGTAGACGAAGCTGGAGTGTGTATTTATCAGGGTCCTGAATATAGAGCAGCGCATCAAAATAGGTGTTCCAGTACCCTACTGCGTAGAAAAGCCCTATGGTAGCAAGGATTGACAGTGACACCGGCAGAATGATCTTAATAAGAACCTGCAGTTCCGATGCACCGTCGATCTCGGCGGATTCCTCCAGGCTGCTCGGCAGGTTCTGGAAGAAGGTGCGCATTACAATAAAGTTGAAAACACTGATGGCCTGCGGCAGAAAAAGCGCGCCAAGGGTATCATAAAGCCCAATGCCTTTTACCACCATGAAGGTGGGAATCATTCCGCCACTGAAATACATGGTAAAAAGGATTAAGACTGTAAAAGCTTTTTTGCCCGGTAGATTCCGCCTCGAAAGGACATATGCCGCGATTACCGTGAGCAAAAGGCTTGAAAATGTACCCATCAATGTAACAAGCACAGTAGTTCGCATTGCCATCCAAATCTGAGGCCTCCCCAAAATCTGCTTATATGCATCTAGATTAAAATCAATGGGGAAAAACGTTACTCTCCTCGATAGTACTGCGTTATATCCGCTTAGCGAATACGCAAGTACATTTAAGAATGGGTACAGACAAACAAAGGTCAGTAAGATGATTGAAAGATAAAGGAGAGCCGCACCAACTGTTATTCTGCTTTTCCCTCCAGCAATAAACCTACTCATATTTCTATCCTCCCTTGGGCATTTTGCGATGTAGCTTGTTCTTTGTTGCGCAACACAATATATTGCTGGCATGTATGAAAGCTAGTCACTATATATTGTGCAGCTAATCTATATTAAGGCAACATCGCGAGAGCCTTACCTAGATAATTCCTTCTTCAGTAGTAATCTTTGCAAACTTATCCGCCGCCAGCAGAATAATAATGTTGACAACGGACTGGAAGAGTCCAATTGCTGTAGATTCGCTATATTTTGCGTTCTCGATACCGAGCCTGTAGACATAAGTGCTAATTACTTCAGAAACAGCAGCTACCTTGTCGTTGCCAAGAAGTAAGGGAGCGTCCAGACCAATTGTCATCAGCCTTGAAATTTGCAAAATCAACATAGTTACGATGAAGGGACGAATTAGCGGCAGAGTTATGTAAATAAGCCTTTGAAATTTTGTAGCACCATCCAGATAAGCCGCTTCATAAAGTGATTCATCGACTGAGGTAAGAGCAGCAAGGTAGATAATTGTACCCCAGCCAATTTCTTTCCACACGTTACAGATCATATAAGTGAAAATCCACCATCCATTATCGCTTAAAAAAGGAACACTCTCGAACCCGATTCCATTAAGGATATTATTGATTGAACCGCCCTGCAGAGAAAAAAGGTTGGTGGCAATCCCGGCGACAACAACCCAGGAAACGAAGTGCGGTAAATAGAGAATGGACTGCGTAACCTTCTTGAATCGAACCACGCGAATTTCATTGAGCATCAATGATACAATGATTGTCAGTGGGAAGCTTGCCAGCAATGTTGTGAAGTTCAGGACCAGTGTGTTTCTAATTGCATTCCAAAGGGTTTTGCTTCTGAATATCTTTTCAAATATATCTAATCCGCACCAGGGACTCTCTGTTATGCCCTTGAATATGTTGTAATTCTTAAAAGCAATAGTAATACCGTACATCGGAACGTACTTAAAAATAACATAGTAAGCAATTACCGGAACTAGCATAAGATATAGCCATTTACACTGCCATACCCGCCTAATGGTCTTTGAATAAACTCGTTTGGAAGCTACTTTTGATTTGCTCATATCATCAACCCTCTGTGTATTTGAATTGCATAAATATGTATAATTATCCATAGCATTCGTTATTACAAAGTCAAATATAGCAAAAAAAATGTCGTTTATACTACACATAAACTGACATTACACTTTGCTTAATCTGACTTTCCTAATTTTTATGTTTGAATTTAGTTAAAATGGGTTAATAGAATAGATTTTAAGATCCCTTTTGGTACTTTTGAGGAGAAATTCCTACATTTTTCATGAATGTTCTGGAAAAGTGAGAGTAGTTACCGAATCCTACCAGATAGCAAACCTCGCTTGGTGGATTGCCTTCTTCTAGATATTTTTTTGCAAGCATAATTTTCTTTTGTGTAATGTATTGTGAAATTGTCAAGCCTGTAATCTTCTTGAATAGACGACTGATATGCGCCGGGCTATAGTGAAACTCTTCCGCCAGCATTTCAACTGTTATTTTCTCGGAAATGTGCCAGTGAATATGGGCGATGATCTCAGATATCTGGGTTGGCATAATATTGGGCATCTCAATAGTCTTTTCCCCCTGCGAGCTTTTATTAATAATAACCAAAATCTCCCGCATGTAGTTCTCTGCCATTACATCATCGCCATAGCTACTCATTAACATACATTGCATCATTTTTCCGGATATACGGACAAATTTGCTGACCTCCTCCCTGTCCAGCATAAATACCCCATCATTCTTATGGAAGCACTCTGACAGATCTGTTTTGTCTGTTGACAGATGCTTCATCTTATCCATGCTTATGTTTATTGTAATTCTATCATAAGCTCTATCTTTGCTTATGACTTCACGACGGTGAAAATCGTAAGGCTTTACACAGACTAGGCTTCCATGCTCTAGCCTGTGTCCAGTCTGTTCGATATAGTAATTTACTGTCCCGTCAAGCAGCAGAAGCGCCTCATAGCCATCATGGCAGTGGAAAAACACTTCACCAGTGTCAACCGTACGATGTACACACATTATTTCAGAATCTAGTGACTCAAAGGTCTTAACAATTTCCACTCTTCATTCTCCTATTGCTGACTAGAATTCGGCATAGGTGTCATAAATCCGATTTCTAGCAGCCCTTTCTTCAGGACTTAGCTTCTGAGCTCCTGCGATGTCGTATGCGCCAAATGTGTCGTACAGTCGAGATGTAGGGTCAATTTCCACATAGGTAACCCAGGGAAGCCAGTGATAATGACTCGAAAAGGTCTGATCACTAAATCTGCCGCCTTCATGAGACATACCCGGCAGAGCATATCCGAAGCTGCCGTCTACATCATTAGCATGGCGAGTATTATTGTGAATGAATTCGGCATAATCCAGATAGTGCACATCCCCGGTGATGATATAAAGCCTGTAGTATATATATGCACAAGCCGCCATATACATGTCCCCTCCACCGCCACCGATTGTGACAGGGCTCTGTCCGCTGATGGGATTTTTATTAAAGGGATGATTAGGCCAGGGCACCCGAACCGGAAAAGACCATGCATAGGTCCAGGTCTCTGTGTAATCTGCGGCACCAATCAATGCTGTTAGCCACCTTTTTTCTTCCGTCAGGTCATAAAGAGCCAGGAAGCCAAACATCGCATAAATGCCAGACTCATTATCGATGATGTCAGCATTGTCGCATGTGGAACCTCGATATTCCATATTTTTATATATATTGTTATAGGACCACTCTCCAGCCCGAAGTGCTGCTTGCTTACATCTCTCATCACCACTAACCAGATAGAACTGGATCAGGAATCGCACCACACTTATGGTATTAGCCTTGGAATCCATGCGCATGGAGCCATCGGATGTATTGTAGGCGCGATAATAGCTGCCATCAGTATTTTGAACTCGAATCAGCCATTCTGCCGCCCTTCGACAGAACTCAAGCCATTCGGGACGATCCTCACCCTTTTTCTTCATGTATACATAAGCATCGAGAATGTTTTCAAGACCATCCGCAATCATTCTTGTCCAGAAGGGCATGGGCTCAAACCCGTCGATTGCAGGATTATAGCATACATTGGGTGCCCCGATGTCAGTCATGGCAGTCCTCACCCAAAAATCAACAATGTTTATTCCTTTATTGTAAGCTTCAGAATCATTTTCAATATCTCCATAGCGAATCAGCTGATAGCCGATACCGGGCTGTTGACCCACAAATCCAAATTGGAATGATATGCTGGAGACATCCATCTGGGGCAGCTGACATGAAAACGGCAGTCCCCAGGCATCGCCGTATTGCCGTGTGAGTTTGGTAAGTGACTTCATGCAGTTGCGATACTGAAGCTCATTATCCACCTTATATACAGGATCCTTTAATCTGGCATATACTGTTCTCCAAGCGTCACGCATCATAGAATAAAAGCTATCATATTGACCAAAATTAACGGCAATTGCATAGCTGTGGAAGAAGCCCTCCTCCATTGGGTGAAAGGTCCTGGTCATGGTTTTAGTGTTCATATCGTAATCGACATTGTACCCTCTTCCTCTGGGTAACTGGCCGTCGGTGCCGGGATAAACATAATCAATTGTTAGACCATCACGGACTGTAGCAATCTCTTTGCGCAGTGGGAAACCGTAATACAGGTAGTTCAAGGTCTTGTTTTCGGGCTTACTGATTCCAATGGAGCCAATAGTGAATTTTCGGTCAACGATGTGCTCAGACTTCACGAAATTATTATCCCTCATGGTAACGTCTGCAGCCCAGCGTGATAGCATTACCATCTCACCCGACATCTTGTTTTGTGCGGCAAACAAGGGCAGTGTAAAATTGACCTCATTACGCCAAAAGTATTCACAATCCAAATCATATCCCATTACATGGGGGGCGGTAAACTCGTTTTGACGATACCAGTTCGCCGGCGCGAAGCAATTATAGTCACGTACGTTGTCTGAGGCTGCCATGACAAAGGCAATTTTTGAGGCGAAGCCCATGTCATCAACATTCTTAAGAACCTTTACATTACGGCTGACCTTAAAACAAGAATCTATCGCTTCGTAGGTATCGATGAAAGCCAGCTCGGAGCCGGTAGGGGATTTGATGATGCCCCTGGCGATAATTTGATTCTCGGCTTCGGAAATATCTTCGTATGCTCTATCGTAAAATTCGGTGATTGACAGAGCAGTTTTTATTAATACATATATAGGACGCTTGTTGTAATACAGCAAGGAGCCGTCCTTTAGAACCTCGATTCCACCATTGCGAAACTGCATAGTGTACTTACCTGCACAAATCATCATCATGTTCCCTCCTCTAGTCATGCTAACATTCAATCGAAGACTGAATCCGCGCCATCATAGTTTTCATTCTGATATAGATACCCACTAAATTATCGGCGAAATAATATCAAGCCTTAACCGCACCTATCATAATACCCTTTACAAAATATTTTTGCAGAAACGGGAAAAAGCACATAATCGGAAGCATTGTAACCATTATTGTTGCATTT
>JAAYBT010000101.1 GCA_012730015.1 Clostridiaceae bacterium | reverse complement strand
TACTTGTTGCTGAACGATATTGCGTCGTACGAGGTCCAGGCACGACATTCTGCCTCTCTCCTGCGCTTTCCACTTTAATGACTAAAGCAGTAGCATTATCTTGAGCATCATTCTTAATGGCCTCTTCGACAAGGCGGCTTGCGGCTTCGTCCGCTCCGGTATTTGAACCGATAATATCATATATGATATCCTCGTTTACGGCCTCGGCAAGCCCATTACTGCATATTAGATAGACAGTGCCTTCTCTTAGCGGATTTACATCTGATTTTTTTACATTTAGTCTGCCTTCATCCATTAAGGTCTGCTGCTTACCTGCGAGTATCTCCGCCTGTTCGTTGCTGATGATACCCATTTTTAGCAATCTTTCAGCTCTTTTGTAGTCATTGACCAGAAGCTTGAAGGTGTCCCCTTCAAGCTTATATATCCTGCAGTTACCAAGATTGACAGCAGCAATGTTGCCTCCGTCAACCAAAACTCCCGAGAACGAAGGTTTCCTTTCCCTAATATCGTCTTCGCCCAGGGAAACGCTGTGAAGTAGATTGCTGGTCTGTTCAACACACTGCACAAGATCATCCAGCTTTACATGAATGTCCTTGGAGCTGGCCATGGCCTTCTGATGAAATTTCTTGAGGTCACTTGTGAGGGATATTCCAGATTCCTCATCCTCCATACCTTCGGACAGCGCAAAAAAGCATTTGCCGTCATTTACCTCAAGCGAAATCTGAGCATAATCCGCTGTGACAGGATAAAAGAACCTTCCGTTTGCGAAAACCTTATTCTCGTTTACCGCACGCGCGGTTCCTATGTGAGTGACTGCGGAGAATGATATTTTGATGGTATTTTCCATACTTATACCCCCTCATCTTTGGTAAAAAACATAGTAGACATGATTTATTTTAACTAACAAAGTGATATTCCTACTTATATGGTACCATATTTATAACAGGTGTTCAATAAAAGTCATCCATAAAACACCATTATCCGTCATAAATCTCATGTCCCTTTTTTTGACGCAATGCTTCAAGTATTTGTTCCATTATATAGTTCTCAATTCATAAAATACTAAATATCTTTCTCCAATCGGTTTGTAGTGGATATCGGTGTTGTAAGCATAGCTCCATTCTGCCAGGATGAATTTACCCTCGCTGAGTTCTTGTCTGTAACGGCCGCTAATGACGGATGCGTACTTCACCAGCTCATCTATCTCGTTTTTGTCAAGAAAATCCGCCTGGCCAAAATACTCCTCCTCTTGCCCCTTTTCGAGTATAACCGTCACATTCTTCCTCCCAAAGGTCACAAGATTCCACAGGTCCTTCTCTACGGCCTCAATCACCGTTCTATGTCCGTTGATATCCAGCACGCCGCTCTTTTCTGCAATAAAATACGGATAGTATATCACGATACCATTACTGCCGTACTCACTTAGGAACTCATTGCCCTTCAGCTCTGCCTCATCTGCCGGCACGCCAACAGCCCGAGGTAAATTGTGATCGTTACCACTTTCCACGGCAACCCTAACCGTCCACAAAAGGCCCTTATCCAACCTGGTATCGGGCATAAACTGCTGCCATGGTACGGTTGGAAGACTTGAGGAATTCAGTTCGTAAAAACCCATATATTTATTCATGCTCTCCACCTGTCTCTTGTGTAATCACTGCTCCTGCAGCTATAACCTGAAATAATCAAACAGTACCCCCAAATCCATTCCCGCTATTCTTGCCTTGCCAAATCGCATATAGAGATCTTTATGTCCATCCTCAAGATTTTGCGAGCTAATACCGTGCTTGATGGACAGATAGGCTTCCATGTATGCAGCAAGCTTGTCACAAAACTCTATAAGGCTTCCATCTACCGGCGAAAACCTGTCTTCATTATAAAGCTCGTTGATTTTATCTGAGCTGACCTCCAGAATCTTGTTATCCAGAATAATTTTGCCTGCAAACTCATTTCCGGTAAAATATCGAATTTCTGACCTCCAGGCTTTTGGCAGCAGAGGCAGCAGGAATTCCTCCATCTGAATGTCCTCAATTACTTTGATAAGATCCCCAAGCCCTTCTATAGAGTTTTTAACCGGTGAAATAATATCTCTGGTCAGCACCTCAGGCATATCGTGAAAAAGTCCGGCAAAAAAATTGTTGTATTTGCGCTTCTCGCATGGATTTAGCTGCAAAGACAGCATATATGACAGCAGGGCTACTATCAGCATATGTCCCGCCACTGAGGTCTCGGGTATTCTTTGTGTTTGAGCCCATCTTTGTTGAAATCTCAATTGCCCAACAAGGTTGATGAAGTCCATCACAGCGCTGTTGAACACCAGCTTTCGCACCCCTTCAATATCCTGGTGCTTCTCCAGCTGCCTTTCAATGTTTCTTTTTGTCTGCTCAATGCCGAAAAGATCATTGCTCAAATGATAAACTATATTAAATTCCCAATTCGTTGCAAGATAATGAGATGCTCTTAAAATTCTTTTCTCGTGACTGCTGCATTCCGGATCAAGCAAATAGCTGCGCATTCTGTCGGATAGTCCTGTTTGGATATCATTCAAACCCATTCCAATGAGCTTTTCCATAACAAGCTCATTAATCTGCTGCCCGTGCTTCTCCATCAGCGTATGAAAAATGTTTGGCTTGATGTCTGTTAGCAGAATGCGCTGTAAAAACTCGAAAATGGCTCCTTCAATGAGCTTTGTCCAATCGACGGGATCGGTCTCTTCCTCAAACCTACCAATCACGTATGCATAAAAGAGCTTGTGCGCTTGCTTATCTAATTCCGTAAAGCCCCTATGAGGCCTTATGTGGTCATTCCAACGCTGCATACTGGCAGCCTGGTAGATAAATCGAAGAATGCCTTCCCTGATCATTGCCACAAACCCCCCTGACACTACAGAATTAATAAATGAAGCAATTACATTTACAAAAAAATCATATCATATTATCTGGTCGAGTTAAAGCAAGAATTCCCTTTATCGCGTCGGTATTATATCTTCAACATAATATTTTCAGACATGAAAGGGCTCCCTTCGTATCATTAGGTGAAAGGTAAAACAAAATGAAAAACTCATGAAGGAGAGATCAATATGGATAGAAGAATATATTTGTCAGATACAAATAAAAAGATCGGCGGTGTATGTGGAGGAATTGGTGAATACTTTGGAATTGACCCTACTATTGTTAGGCTCATATGGTTCTTATCCATTTTTCTTGAAGGCGTCGGCCTACTCGCATACTTCATCGCATGGATCCTTATCCCAAGGCGCAAGCATTGCAGGTATAACCAGGATTGGTAAGCTAATCGAGCTTATAGGAATCCTCACTTAAATATCTTTATCTATTCAGCGGCCTCTTTATCTGATACAATGTCAATATATTCTTTCAGATAACGGAGGCTGTTTTGATGGACAAAAAGGTCTGGATTGTTTCGGCAAACATGGGACTTGGACACCAGAGAGCTACCTATCCACTTAGAAACATTGCACACGATGGAATACAATTATTTGGCGAAGAATCGATTTGCAACAAAAAAGAGAGAAGACAATGGAAAATCTTTCAGAACTCTTATGAAACACTTTCCCGGACCCGACAGATTCCAATCATAGGCCCTTATTTGTTTAGTATCCTGGAAAAAATACAAAATATATCGCCCTATTATCCAATGCGTGACCAATCAAAGCCCTCTTTACAGGTCAAGTCGCTTTCTACGCTGATTAATCGCGGGATGGGCAAGGGTATGGGTATTAAGCTCAACACCAAAGACCTTCCTGTCGTCACATCCTTCTATGCGGCCGCCATAGCTGCTGAACGCCTGACAAATCTGCCCGTTTATTGCATCATATGTGATGCTGATATCAATAGAGTATGGGTGTCAGAGAAGCCAAAGGAGAGCAGGATTATTTATTTTGCCCCATGTGGTAACGCCATGCGTCGCCTTAAGGAATACGGTGTCCCGGATGAACGCATCTTTCTTACTGGTTTCCCTCTGCCCATGGAGAATATAGGAAAAAACATGGACATTATTCGCCATGACTTGTCAAAAAGATTGATTAGGCTTGATCCTACCAGACGCTTCAGAATCATTCATGGAGAAGAGGTAAAGCACTATCTGGGAGACAAATGGAATCCCGAAGCGAAAGCCGGTCCGATCACGCTGACCTATTCTGTGGGCGGCGCCGGAGCTCAGGCCGAAATTGCCGAAGGTGTGGTAAAGAGCCTGAAGAAAGCCATTAAGGGTAACAGAATCAAGCTAAATCTGGTTGCTGCACATAGGACCGAGGTAAAGAATTACTTTGAAAATCTGCTTCGAAAAACCGGCTTGTCTGAAGGCGATGGTGCTCGAGTCGTATTTAATAAGAATAAGGATTTATACTTCCATGAATTTAACAGGCTCATGCGTGACACAGATATACTCTGGACAAAGCCTTCTGAGATGTCCTTCTACTGTGGTCTGGGTATACCGATTATCATTGCGCCGCCGATAGGGCCTCATGAGGTATATAACCAGCGTTGGCTCAGAGATTTGGGGGCCGGGCTTCACCAGTCCGATCCGCAATACTGCGGGGAATGGATCATGGACTATCTGGTAGACGGCAAGCTCTCACTTGCCGCCTGGGACGGCTTCCTTTACGCCAGAAAGCTTGGTGTGGAGAAAATTGAAGAGGTCTTGAAAACAGGAACCATGGGGCGCCATTACTCTCCATTGCTGCGATAATCTGTGTGCGATTAGCTTATCCCATTGAAGCACCTGCATCTATAAGCGTTTGGAAACCTGTAGGGTAGCTCACTGCTATCCCCTGTACATCAGACCAACAATAAAGGACTCAAGTGCTCTTGGTACCAGCCTCTTTAGAAACACGAGCAATTTATATTGCATGCCCACTACGACACATGCAGGGGGATTCCTTTTTTCTATTATTTTGCACACTACCTTTGCTACGACACTTGGATCGGGGCCGTTTTGTTCATCTCTCTCCATTACCGCTATGGATTTTTTGCTATACTCCGAGTATGCTGAGCCTTCTCCACTGGCCTTTGCAAATATTCTGTTGCCGGTAAAGCCGGTTTTTGTATCTCCCGGCTCTACCAGGGCCACCTTTATGCCGAAGGGCCTAAGCTCGTTGCGAAGAGATCCACTCATGCCCTCAAGAGCTGCCTTGGCAGCAACATACATCGATTGGTATGGTATGGGAAATAATGCGCCAACGGAAGACATATTAACAATCAGGCCTCTACCCTGCTTGCGCATGTATGGCAGCACCTGTCTGATAACCCTGTGAACACCGAGGAAATTAGTATCAAGCTGTAAGAAAGCCTCTTCACAGGACGTATCCTCCACTGAGCCGGCGATCCCCATGCCTGCATTGTTGATGACAACGCCGATTTCGCCTTCTGTCTCGATTATTGCTTCGATAGCTGACCTAACGGACTGCTCGCTTCTAACATCCATCTGCAGCATATGAACCCTTCCGGCCGTTTCACCAAGGCCAGTATTATTGCCTCCTGCTTCGGCGCGATCTTCGTCTTCCCATATGCCTGTTGGCTTCCTGGATGTTCCATACACCTTGTAGCCCTTCTGGAGCAAGTGCTGTGCAATTGATTTTCCGATACCTGATGAAGCTCCCGTCACAAGTACAACATTTCCATATTTCCCGACCATAAACATCTCCTGCGTTTTTCATTTATTTTAACACATAAGGGCAAGCTATGTCACAAAAGACAGACATGTTAGCATTTAAATCGTAGTTTAATAGGCAGGAGTTTTTTGATTAAGCTCACATCGGGCATTTTGCGATGCAACATATTTCGAGCTTCTTAGCACTATATATTACGGGTATACAGGAAGGCAATCACTATATGTTGTGAAACTCGACTATATTAAGCTTGAACCGCAAGAGCCTTACATCACAAAAGCCTTTTTGAGTTGTATGTACTATTTTCCTGTAATGTGGTAAAATAATTTGGATTACGAATGAGTTTTACCGCTAAATCAACAAAGAAGGGGAGAATACCGTAGTATGGATATCTTTGAAAAGTGTTTTAGCTACAAAGACTATAAGGAAGTGCTGGCAGCAGGTCTTTACCCATATTTCCATGCCCTTGAAACCGGCCAGGATACGGAAGTAGTCATTGAAGGTGTAAAAACCGTCATGGTTGGCTCTAACAATTATCTCGGGCTAACCTCTGACCCACGTGTGAAGAAGGCTGCCATTGAGGCCGTAGAAAAGTTTGGCTCCGGTTGCTCAGGCTCCAGATTCCTAAATGGCACATTAACGCTGCATCTGGAATTGGAGAAGAAGCTGGCTGAATTTGTAAATAAGGAGGCCGCCCTTACCTTCAGCACGGGCTTTCAAACCAATTTGGGCATAATTACTGCGATCGCAGGAAGAAATGACTATATACTATGCGACAGTGAGAATCATGCCAGTATCGTAGATGCATGCAGGCTCAGCTTCGCAAAGACACTCAAATTCGAACACAATAATATGGAGGACTTGGAGAGGCTACTCAAAAAGATTAATGACTCTAGCGGGAAGATCATAATTGTAGACGGAATATTCAGTATGGAAGGCGACATCGCGGATTTGCCGTCAATTGTCAGCCTTGCTAAGAAATATGGCGCAAGAGTCATGGTCGACGACGCTCATTCCTTCGGAGTTCTTGGGGAGCACGGAAGGGGCACGGCAGAGCATTTCGGTCTTGAAGATGATGTAGATATTATCATGAGCACATTCAGTAAATCCCTGGCCAGCCTCGGCGGTTTTGTTGCCGGCGACCAGGATGTCATCGACTATATAAAGCATAACTCAAGGCCCTTCATATTTTCAGCTTCGATTCCCCCATCCAATGCGGCTGCAGCAATCGCTGCATTAGATGTCATAAAGGCCGAACCGGAAAGAATTCAAAAGCTCAGGGATATATCAAAATATATGAGGCAGAGCTTTAGAGATATGGGTATTCCTATTTATGAGGCCAATAGTGATATAACACCGATTGTACCGGTTATGACATATGAAAATGAACCTACCCTCGTTGTCACCAAGATGCTCCGAGAAGAGGGGGTCTACGTCAACCCGGTTATTTCTCCGGCTGTTAAGCCCGGTCAATGCAGAATCAGGACCAGCTACACGGCAACCCACACAAAGGACCAGCTTGATTACGCACTGCAAGCCTTCGGCAAGGTTTTCAGCAGGCTTAAGGGCTAAATGAGCAATGTACAAAGTACAAAAAAGGCTTTAGGGCTTTTGGATTTTCGGCTCTATGTCAATTATTGATGGCTCTATGTCAATTGTTGGGGTAGGGCTCAAGTAAAATGAAGTGTTGATTTGTTACAAGTGGATGGCCGTAAGAAGCTGTTCACTGGTTTTGCTTTATACCTGACATGATACCTGGCAGGCGCCACGCCGTTTGAGTGGCGCCTTTTCCGCCGGTTTTGGGCGGTCAAAACCGGCTGCAAGCGAAGAGGATGCTTAATAAAACCATCAAACACCGTAAATGCACATTACTTCAAAGCCACTCATAAGTGTTTAAAAAGCTTCGTAATGCACTCATTGAAAAAGGAAGAAGATGCTTAATAAAACCATCAAACACC
>JAAYBT010000100.1 GCA_012730015.1 Clostridiaceae bacterium | reverse complement strand
CGTTAAAAATAAGCACTTGGCAGCCACAAGTTCGTGTCAAGTATCCTCCGAAAACGGCAACTCTAATACACCAACTATTGCTACAAGGCGAAAAGCACAAAGCCCGAAAGCGGCTTAAATCAAGCACATTTTGACAAACAAAAAACCACCTGCTGACAAAATTCCTTTTATCAATAGATGGTATTTGATTTGGTCAGACTGTCCGAAAACTCAGAGAAAATGCTGCAATTAACAGTAAAATATGTAATATTATGATATAATGTAGTCATTGAATGAGCATAACGGAGGTGCACTCCATGAAATATATAAAAGGACAACCACGCAGCCAAATGACTATGGTAACGGAATGCCTGGAAGATTACATATCCGAAGAAAACCCCGTTCGTGTAATAGACGCTTTTGTTGACAGTCTCGATCTTGATCTGGCAGGCTTTGTCCGCACCATACCAAAAGAGACGGGACGTCCTCCCTATGATCCCAGAGATCTACTGAAGTTGTATGTGTACGGCTACTTCAACAAGATACGCACAAGCAGAAAGCTTATGACGGAATGTACACGAAACATTGAGCTTTTTTATCTACTGGGCAAGCTCACACCTGATTTCAGAACCATATCAGATTTCAGAAAAGACAATGCAAAAGCCCTGAAGAAGGTTTTCAGTGCCTTTGTAAAGTTATGTCTAAAGCTGAACCTTTATCAGAAAGAACTTCTTGCGGTAGACGGATCAAAATTCAGAGCGGTTAACAGCAAGAGCAATGTATATAATGCAGAAGTTCTGGAAAAAAAGCTAAAAAGAATAGATGAACATATTGCGCAATATCTTTCCCAAATGGATAAAAATGATGAAACCGAACCGGATTCGCCTTCACCGGAGCAAGTCAAGGCCGCCATAAAGGAATTGACCTTGAGGAAGGAAAAATATCAGGATTATTTGAAGGAACTGCTTGAAAGCGGAGAAACACAACTGCTAACGACAGACCCCGAAGCCCGCCGCATGCACAGCAAGGATGGGTTCCACTGCTGCTATAATGTCCAGACAGCAGTGGACAATGGCAGCCATTTGATTGCTGAATATGAAGTAACCAACCATAACACCGACCAGGGACTTCTCAAAGATGTAGCGCAGAGCGTGAAGAACGCCCTGGAGGTTGAAACTGTTGAGGTCGTAGCAGATAAAGGCTACGAAAGCAGGGAGGATATTTTAAACTGTGTGATGAACGGGATCATTCCCAATGTGGCGCTGAAGTATGACAAGGACGAAAGGCTTTACACAATAAATTATGAGGAAACAGAGATAACAGAAGATATAAAGAATTCCACCAAACCGGAAGACATACAAAAGTGCATCAAGGCAGGAGTACTGCCGTCATGCTATGAAAATACCGCTATAGAGGTTGAGTTGCAGGAACAGTCCGAAGTCAGTTGCTTTTTATTGAATGAAGACGGAACAGTAACCTGCCCAATGGGTAATATCCTGTCAAAGACAAAAATGAGGGGAAAAAACACTATTTATGCCAGTAAGGATGCCTGCAGGCAGTGTCCCAACAGATGTACAGGCTCAAAGTCCTATAAAACGGTAAGCTTCGGACCGGAAACCAGATTCGTGCCCGTCAGGATGTATGGGAGCGTCCGATGCAAGCTTACCCCTATTCCTGAAGATATACCGGCAAATCCGTTCAATCATACGTTTGACCGGAAGGATTATGCACCTGCGAAAAAAGTTGTCCTCAGAATCAAAGAAGATATCCACAAGATAAAGGGACGAATGTGCCTGTCGGAGCATCCGTTCGGAACGGTAAAGTGGTATCACGGAGCGCACTATCTGTTATGCAAGGGTAAAGAAAAGGCCACAGCTGAGCTGGGGCTTAGCTTCCTTGCCTATAATATGAAAAGAGCGATTAATATGGTGGGAACAAAGAAGTTAATCGAGGCAATGCAGATGTAAGGGGTGAAAACCCCTTTTAATTTTTATTTTTATAAAAAAGGCCTGCAAATGGACTAAAAATTATTCCTTAAAAACGCTGGAAAGCCTGATAAATCAGGCTTTCCAGACAAATTGTGGTGGAGGCGAGGGGAGTCGAACCCCTGTCCGAAAACCTGCTGACAGCATT
>JAAYBT010000010.1 GCA_012730015.1 Clostridiaceae bacterium | reverse complement strand
GCACCAGCGAAAAACTTGCACGCACCTAAATTCCGCCGGAGGCGTATAATAACCTCATGTGTGAGGTTATTATACCATATCATGCTAAACTTTTTACAATATTGCGGTTAACCATTTTAGTATGTTAGAATTATTGTTAGCTTATGTTGAAATATAGAAGGAATTAAAAGATAAGAAAGAAAAATGCGGTAATTTTTCATTTGGGGTAACAAAATGTTGAAAAAAAATATCAATCTAATCTTCTGTACTATACTATTCATTCTAGTTATTTCAATATCTATTCTATCCTACACTCAATATGCATTAAGCAATAATATAACCAAGGATGAAGGACAAGCCTTTTCGGATGTCCCCGAGAATAGTTATGCATATATTCCTGTTCACGAGCTGCGAAAAGCAGGTGTAACCAACGGTATAGGCAACAATCGCTTTGGTTTTGGCAGAACCTTATCAAGAGGAGAGTTTGTCACCTTTCTTGCCAGGTTGATGAATTGGGATATAACTGAACCGGCTGTTGCCTCCTTTGATGATAATCAGGATCCCGGAAAGTATTATTATGCACCCATCGAAACAGCTCTGAAGCAGGGCGTTATAGATACTAGTGAAATAACCTTCAGACCGGATGATGACATAACAAGAGAAGAAGCCGCCGTCATGATCGTCAATTGCCTTGGCTATGGGGACCTGGCTGAAACTCTTGCTTACCTGGATCAGCCCTTTGAGGATGTGTTCACAAACGTGGGTGCAATAACTATAGCAAGGGATTTTGGAATAGCCAGCCTTGATACTGATTTCAATCCCTCATCGAGTATCCTGAGAGAGCAGGCTGCTGCCATGCTGATTCGAATGCGCGACGCCATGGACAGGTCTATAAAGGAGCTTAATGGTTTTTATGCGATAAGCTCCTATTCACAGGTTGATATGATAGACGATCTCAGCTGCGTATTCTTCGGCTGGAGTAGACTGAGCCTTGATAGTAAGAATGGAAATATTGTAGTTAATACTTCAAGAAATGAATATGGCTATAATGAATTCAGTATTCCAGAAGGCTTTGATGGGCCTTTGGGCAGAGCAAGGCAAGCTAACACTCCCGCTTTACTAATGCTCTATTCTTCTCAGGACGAAAAGATTCAGGACCCCCTAACTGGTCTGAATATAGGCATTACCGAATATGTGCTGACTAATCCCAAGGTATACCAAAAGCTAATCGATGATATAATAGTCACATTAAAGGGTTTTGCAAATGATAATCAGAATAGCCAGGGTACGAAAGCTGCTTGCTTCGATGGGGTCGTAATCGATTTTGAGTCCTTGAGAGGTGAAACACTTAAAAAGAGCCTGAATGATTTTCTAAAAGAATTAAAGGCTGCTCTTGACAGTGAAAACAAGAAATTATTCGTTGCGGTTCACCCTCTTTATCACCCTGCGCGAAGCTCTGCCAGTATTGACGGCTATGATTTCAAAGCGATTGGCGAAATAGCCGATAAGCTTATCCTGATGGCTCATGATTACGATGCCAAGAGGCTTACTAAGGCAGAAATGGAAGCAGGATTCAGCACTACGCCGCTCACGCCCATTGAGGATGTGTATTATGCGCTGCAGGCTATAACAGACCCTGTGAAGGGAGTTCAGGATAAGTGTAAGATAATGCTTCAAATATCCTTCGATTGGACCGCCTGGAAGAAGAAGGACGGAAAAGTACTTGAGGCTGTTCCAGGAAGATACAATTTGGAAAACTTCATGAAGCTGTTGAAATCGGAACAGGAAATCGAATATGCTTATTCTGACAGATACGCCAATCCCTATATTAAATATATTGATGCATCCACCGGAGTTGAAAACATTGTGTGGTATGAAAATTCTCAAAGTGTGATGGAAAAGGTAAAACTGGCTAAGTTCTTTGGAGTTGGTGGGATTTCACTTTGGAGACTAGGCCTAATACCAAATGAGCCTGATGTGTCAGCGAAGAGCTTCGATATGGATATCTGGCAAGAGCTAATGAAGGAAATGGAGTAAACTGATTCCTATGGTGCTAAAGGCAGTTAAGTGGTTGAACCGAAAACTAAGCAATATTTATTATGCATATGGCCTGGTCGCATTCTTTGCACTTATTGCCTATTGCAACAGCTTTACGGTCCCCTTCCTGCTCGATGATTTCGGTTCTATTACAAACAACTATGCTATTCAGAAGTTTTTTGATATTGCTGCCCTCTGGAAGTTCTACGCCAATAGAATTGTTCTTTATTTCAACTTCTCTATCAATTATTTAATCCATGACAACGGAGTTGAGGGCTACCACATTACCAATTTGCTAATTCACATTTTAAATGGCATTTTGTTTTATCTAATATTGAAAAGATTGTTTTCTCTTCCCTACTTTAAGGGAAAGCTTCTTGTTCGATACAGCAACGTAATCTCAGTGTTTGCTGCAATATTGTTTGTTGTCCACCCTATTCAGGTTAATGCGGTGACATATATTGTTCAAAGAACTGCATCGCTGGCGTCAACCTTTTACCTTCTTGCCATTCTTTGCTTCTTGAATTACAGGATGCGGGATAAGTGGCTTCAATTGCTTTTAACCTTTATATTCACTGTGATTGCTATGTTTACTAAGGAGAACACCATAACAATCCCATTTACGCTTCTTCTGCTGGAATTAATGTTCTTTCTTAAGGATGGAAAAACCTCGCCGCTAAAGAGAATTCTTATCTTTTTGCTGCTATTTGCTACCATTCCAATAATTCCGGGGACCAATCTGCTTTTGAAGGGTTACAGTCAAAGCGACCCAGATGTTACCTTTAAGGCCAGCACATCGATGGACAGATTTCACTATTTTTATACACAGCTCAACGTGATACTTCTATATATACGCCTTTGTTTTATGCCGCTTGGGCAAAATTTTGATTATAGCAATGACTTCCCAATGTCTCTTACTATCTGGGACAATTATTCCTACATAGCTTTTTTTATTCTTGTTTTGATTGGGTTATATTCAATTTACGCGATGAAGAGAAATAGACTTGTCTCCCTTGGCATAATGTGGTTCTTTATCGGTCTTTCCGTGGAATCAAGCTTTATTTCCATAAAGGACGTGTATTTCGAGCACAGGCTTTATTTCCCCTGTGCAGGCTTTATCATTTTTCTGATTGGCATGATTTTCTATGAAAGGAAAGGGAAAAACAAGCAAAGGTATATACTAAGGAATCCAATCATTACTTTCGTTCTGCTTTCAATTCTTCTTATACCTCTCTATACAGGACTTACACTGCATCGAAACTATATCTATTCTGATTCAATCAGGCTTTGGGCCGATACAGTTTGCAAGGCTCCTGACAGTGACAGGGCTCACAACTCATTGGCTACGGGCTACCTTAATGATTATGATGAGGGAAAAAAGAACACTGAGTACCTTGATTTGGCTGAGCTTGAGTTCAAGAAGGCTATTGATATGAACAGTAAAAATTCCACAGCACATACTAACCTCTCAAAGGTGTATCTACTGAAAGAAGACTATCAAAAGTGTATCACACAAGCAAGGCATGCTCTGGCATTGACGGACTCTGAATATGCACAATATAACATGGGGTGTGCTTATAAGAAGCTGGGCAAGACTAAGGAGGCTCTGAAAGCATTCCATGATGGCTATAAGTTTAACAATCGTAGTGGCTTTATAGTCGAAGCCCTGGGAGAAACCTATCATGAGATGTCTGACTATAAGAATGCTAAGAAATATTATGAAGAATATCTTGAAATTAACAAGCGATTTGATAATAAAGAAGTCGAAGAAAAGCTTGAGGAAGTTAATAGAATGCTTTCGAAATGATGATAAAGCTAAAGCGCTCAAGCAGCCTACATAGGCATCTTTAAAACATCACCCTCATAAATCATACTATCATTTATATGGTTTGCTTCTTCTATCTTCTTAATGTATTGGCGTAGATCACCTTTGTCATTGTATTGCTTTGCTAAATCCCACAGTGTATCACCACGCTCTACAACAACCGTTGTATATGATTGCCCTGCGTCTGCACTTTGGGAGAAATTCAAAAGAGATATGGATGACAAAATGATTGTAACCATCATCACAAATATATAAAAGCGACCTTTGTTTTTCAACACATATCTTCTTTTCATACTGCTTCCTCCTCAGAACGTTTGTTCTAATTAGATTATATTCGAACATGCGTTCTTTGTCAACAATTATTTTCGAACATTTGTTTGACTTTATAAGTTATTTTTAATATAATTGATTTAACAGAATTTATACGATATTCCAGTATTCCGAAGGAGTGTATGACATGAGTAAAAAGATTAATGATAAACAGCGGCAGATCCTGGATTTTGTCAACAATCAGGTCGAAGAGAAGGGCTATCCGCCATCAGTGCGCGAGATATGTGCCGCCGTTGGCTTCAAGTCGACCTCTACTGTACATGGGTATCTGAGAAAGCTCGAAGAGAATGGTCTTATCGTAAAGGATCCCACTAAGCCAAGAGCATTAAAAGTACTAAATTCTAACAGGGGCAAATCAGATAAAGAAAAATCAATTTCTAAGGATTATTATTCAAGAAAAGAGCTCATTGATGTTCCCATTGTCGGAAAGGTAACAGCCGGCCTCCCAATTCTTGCAGTTGAAAATGTCGAGGACACATACCCCATCCCTGCTGATTTTGTTCAAAATTCTACAGCCTTTATGCTTAGAATACAGGGTGACAGTATGATGGAGGCAGGTATTCTTAATAATGATCTTGTTTTAGTCAGGCAACAGGCTACTGCTCTTAACGGAGATACCGTCGTTGCACTGATTGGAGATGAAGCTACCGTTAAGACCTTCTATAAGGAAAAGGATTATGTGAGGCTCCAGCCTCAGAACAGGTATATGGACCCTATTATTGTCCGAGACAACCTGTCCATACTTGGTAAAGTAATAGGGGTGTTCAGAATGCTGTAAGAGTCCTGCGACTGATAGCTGATGTGCTAAAAGGACAAAGGGGTAGAATAACAAAGGGGTTAAAAGCCCTAACTCAAAAGAGGCTGAGCAGGCATACAATTTGCGTCAGCCTCTTAATGTTCAGATGCCGATTCGTTTCATTCCTGTTTATTATCAGAGAAAATGAAATTGACAGTCTTCATTGGGCTGATTGTAGAAATAGCATGCTTATAGACCAATTGCTGCTTACCATCTGTCTCAAGGACAACAGTAAAATTATCAAAGCCCTTCACCATCCCCTTCAGCTGAAAACCATTTGTCAGATAAACGGTTACGCCGATATGCTCCTTCCTCACCTGATTTAAAAATACATCCTGTAAGTTGATATTTGGCTTGTTCACTTGACAATCCTCCTTAAAGTATTCTTCTTACTTTCCACTGCTGCAAACCACTTCTTACTTTCCATTGCTGTAAATTAATAGTAAGAATTAGTTTCATTCTACAAGATTAATCCATGTGTTGCAATACACTCCTGAACAATTTTTTCTGCAAGGCCTTTAAAATCAGAGTTTTCGTCGACCTGCAGCCATTTTATTTCCTGAATTCTTCGAAACCAGGTTAATTGTCGTTTTGCGTATCGCCTTGTGTTTCTCTTCAGTATGTAGATCATTTCATCAAGGGACCATTCGCCCTTCAGATAGCTTATTACCTCCTTGTAGCCAATGCCCTGCATCGATGTTTCGCCTTTGTCGTAGCCCATTTCAACCAGATTTTCTACCTCACCTATCAAACCGCCTTCTATCATTGCGTCCACACGTGCTTCAATTCTATCGTAAAGCTTTCTTCTTTCCCAATCAAGTCCAAAGAGTATATATTTGTATGGAGGCGGATCTAGTCTTGATACACTTGAATGCTCAGATATCGTCTTATTAGTGTGTGTATACACCTCGATTGCTCGTATGACACGCTTTGTATCGTTTTCATGTATCCTGGCTGCCGCCAGATGATCAATGGCCTTTAGCTTATCATGTAAATAACGGTTTCCCTTTTCCACAGCCTCCTTTTTTAGCGACTCTCTCAATTCATTGTCGCAAATGGTTTGGGAAAAGCTGATATTATATAACAATGAATTAATATATAGACCAGTTCCACCGGCTACAATTGGTCGCCTACCCTGTTTAAGAATTTCCTTTATATAATTAAGGGCCAGTTCGCGATATTTTGCCACGCTGAAGCTTTCATCGGGATTTACTTCATCAATCATGTAATGGCTGATACCAGACATTTCCTTTAGATCAGGCTTTGCGGTTCCGATGTTCATATGCCTGTAAATTTGCATTGAGTCCGCGGATACGATGCTGCCCTTTATCAGCTTTGCCAGTTCAATAGATAAACCGGTTTTGCCGGATGCCGTAGGGCCTACAATAATAATTACAGGCTCCATTTAGCAAAATACCCCCTCTCTGATTACCAATTGTACCCAGTAGGTCCTTAGTTTATACTATCCTTTTGAACAACTTTTCAAGCTCATATCTTCTTAATCTTAGTATTGCAGGGCGTCCATGCGGACACGTATAGGGGTTTTTCAGCGTGGACAGCTTGTCCAATAGGGCCGAAACCTCCCTTTCATCGAGTCTTTTATTTGCCTTTATTGCCGACTTGCAGGCAATTGTATATAATGCTTCATCAGCAAGGACACTTTTTTCTCCATTGCCGCCATCCATCACGAAGTCAAGTATTTCAAGAAATAGCTTTCCAACGTCAACCTCTCTTTGAGCAAAGGGCACTGCGCGCATAATGATGGAATTAGCTCCGAAGGCCTCGTAGCTAAACCCAAGCTTTTCAAAAAATGATGCTTCGCTTATTGCAAACTGGTATTCACTTGCAGTCAGCTCAATAGGAACAACTGAAATTAACATTTGAGATAGTGGTTTGTCCTTAGCAAATGCTTCCTTCAGTTCTTCATAACATATACGCTCATGGGCGGCATGCTGGTCAAGTAAAAACATCTCATCGTCGCCTTCCAAGAATACGTAGGTAGAAAAGGCTTGTCCTATTATTCTGGCGCCGTTAAAAAGCGAAGTGGAGGGTACCAAAGAATCATCTTCCTGTGCTGTGTAAGCAGCTTCTGATTGTGCTAAATTAACAGCTTCCTGTGCTGTGTAAGCAGCCTCGCCCTGAGCTGGATGACCTGATATGGCCTCTTCCCTTTTTTTGTCCAGCTCCTCCTTCACTCTCATGAACTCCTGCTGCGAATATGCCGGCTTACTGGCCATGCTATCATTTAGCATATATGAGTTAGTCGATGAAGTCTTCGACGATGGATACCTGGAAGCTCCTTGTAAGGGCTTTTGTGAATAGCTTGAAGATCCTTGGTCATTATTGCTATAATACTTATTAACTGGGCTGTCCGGTAAGGTTCTGATTGTTGACTGAGTCATAAGAGTACCATTTATGGCGTGGTAAACAGCACGGAATATTTCCTGTTCATTGGAAAACTTCACTTCCATTTTAGATGGATGGACATTTACATCAACGCTTGCAGGATTCAAACGAATATCCAGTATAACAAATGGATGCTTATTCTTCATAAGAAAGGTTGAATAAGCTGAATCAATTGCCGCAGTTATTGTTTTATTGCGTATATACCTGCGGTTTATGTAAATGGACTGATGGGATCTGTTGGAACGTGCGATTTCCGCCTTTCCTATGAAACCCTTGATTTTTGCGACCTCATCCTGGTAGTTGACTTCCATGAGCTGCTTTGCAACTGCAGCACCGTAAACACTAAATATAGTACTTTTCAAGTCTCCATTTCCCGGTGTGTGCAATACTTTCAACCCATTATTAATCAATTTGAATGATATGTCGGGATAACAAAGAGCTATTCTAGTCAGCATATCTACAGTGTAACCGGCCTCAGTTGAATCCTTCTTTAGAAATTTGTATCTGGCAGGTGTGTTAAAAAATAATTCGCTAACTGTAATTGACGTGCCGACAGGACATCCTATCGGCTTTACATCTAAAACATTCCCGCCTTTGACTTTGATTGAAACACCCTGAAAGGAGCTCTTTACTCTCGTTGCAAGCTGCACGTCTGATACTGCCGCTATGCTGGCTAAGGCCTCTCCCCTGAAGCCCATGCTGTTTATCGATTCTAGATCGTCTGCTCTTCTTATTTTGCTGGTGGCATGCCTTTCAAATGCTATTTCAACATCGTCCTCTGTAAGTCCACTGCCATTATCAATCACGCGAATAAGAGAAATACCCCCATTGCGTATTTCAACACTTATGCTATTGGCACCTGCATCAATGGAGTTTTCAACCAGCTCTTTAATAACAGAGGCGGGCCTTTCGATCACTTCACCTGCGGCAATTTTATTGGCAGTATTCTCATCGAGTATAATAATCTTTCCCATGCTCAACCCCTCCTGGCTTTCTTTTGCAGATCATATAGGACATTCATTGCATCCAGAGGTGTTATCGTAGAGATATCGATTGCTTTGAGCTGTTCCAAAACCTCTTTGCCCGTCTTATCGTCTTTGTTAGCTGCATAAAACAAATCCACCTGTCCTTCGAAAGGAATATTCCTGCGTCTTGTCTTGTATTTACTAATATCAGCTGCCTCAAGCTCTTTCAGCAACTCCTTTGCTCTGTCTGTTACAACCTCCGGGACGCCTGCCAGCTTTGCTACCTGAATTCCGTAGCTGCCATCAGCCCCACCACGTATAATCTTTCTCAGAAATATAATGTCGTCTCCCTTTTCCTTCACAGCAACGCAATAGTTCTTAATGCCTTGCATCTTGTCCTCTAGCTCCGTTAGCTCATGATAATGAGTAGCAAATAGCGTCCTGCTCCCCACCTTATCTTTATTCGAGATATACTCAATGACAGCCCAGGCAATGCTTAGCCCATCAAAGGTGCTAGTCCCTCTGCCAATCTCATCAAGTATCAGCAGGCTTCTTGATGTAGCATTCTCGAGGATATTTGCCACCTCAGACATTTCGACCATAAAGGTACTCTGACCCGCTGCAAGATCGTCGGATGCCCCGACGCGGGTGAAAACTCTGTCCACAATACCGATTTGCGCAGCACTTGCCGGCACAAAGCTTCCAATCTGTGCCATTAGTGCAATTAATGCCACCTGTCTCATATATGTTGATTTACCGGCCATATTTGGTCCAGTAATAATTGACAATCTATTTTCATCCATATCAAGATAAGTATCGTTTGGTACAAATTCGCCCTGCCCAAGCATCTTTTCAACAACAGGATGTCTTCCGCCTTCTATTTTAATTACTTGCTTATCATTCACCTCAGGCTTGCAGTAATTCTCCCGATCGGCAGTCTCAGCCATTGCACTTAGCACATCCATCTGTGCAAGGCAGGCCGCTGTCCTTTTAACCCTACCCACCTGAGAGGCAATTTCCTCCCTTATTTGCGTAAATAAATTATACTCAAGATCAATAATCTTACCCTCTGCGCCCAGAATGCTCTCCTCCATGTCCTTGAGTTCCGGCGTCACATATCTTTCACAGTTGGCAAGAGTCTGCTTCCTGATATATTCGTCAGGGACAAGATGAAAGTAAGATTTAGTAACCTCAAGATAGTAACCGAATACCTTTGTAAACCCTATTTTCAGATTCTTTATACCGGTCTTTTCCCTTTCAGAGCTTTCCAGCTCTGCAATCCACTGTTTCCCATCTGTTGCGGCTCGTCTTAGTCTGTCCACTTCTTCATTATAGCCGGACTTTATAATTCCGCCTTCCTTTATGGTCACAGGCGGGTCATCGATTATTGACCTGTCTATCAGCTCCGTAAGGTCTTCAAGCCTATCCATCAAGCTGCTGCTTCTTAAAATAAACGGTGAAGTACATGTTTCCAAAATGTCTTCAATGTATGGTATTTGCACCAGTGAGTTCTTCAGTGCAATCAGGTCTCGGCAATTCGCACTGCCCAAGACTATTCTACCAATCAGCCTTTCCACGTCATATACTCTCTTAAAAAGCTCCCGCAGCTCCATTCGCACCATGAACTTATCCTTTAGCTCGGCTACGGCATCTAGTCGCTCATTAATGTCCGCAATATTAATCAGAGGCATCTCCAGCCATCTTCGAAGTGTCCTTGCTCCCATTGAGGTCATTGTCCTGTCAAGAACCCAAAGCAGTGAACCATTGCGTTCTTTCTCACGCATTGTCTCGGTAAGCTCGAGATTTCTTCTGGTAGAATGGTCAAGGGTCATGTATTCTTCCAGCTTGTAAGAAGTGATTTTCTGTATATGTTCAAAACCCGCCCTGTGAGTCTGCTCGAGGTAATACATCAATGCTCCACTGGCATTGGTGCAAAGCTCTGCGCTCTGTTCTGAAATTGGATTTTCGCCAAGTATTCGAATTAAGGTCTCTTGTGCATAGTTATCTTCGAAATACTGATCCTCAAGGGCAGAAATGAATGCGTTAAATCGACTTTCAAGCTGCTTCATGGTGTCCTTCAAGTCATATAAGGACTGATTTATAAGGACTTCAGATGGATCGAATTTGGTTATCTCATCAAAAAGCTTACTAACTGTGTTTCCCCATGTGATTCTTGTAGTGAGGAATTCGCCTGTTGAGATGTCCACAACAGCCAGGCCAAACATTATGCCCTTTGCATAGACGCAGACTAGATAATTATTCCTTTTCTCATCCAGCATGGACGAATCAGTAACAGTTCCTGGAGTTACAACCCTAACAACCTCTCTTTTTACAATCCCCTTTGCCAGGGCTGGGTCCTCAACCTGCTCACAGATTGCCACTTTATGGCCCTTTGAAATAAGACGTGATATATATCCATCCACAGCGTGATAAGGCACTCCGCACATTGGGGCACGCTCATCAAGCCCACAGTCGCGGCCGGTAAGAGTTATTTCCAGCTCGCGGGAGGCAAGAATAGCATCATCAAAGAACATTTCATAGAAATCACCCAACCTGAACATGAGTATGCAATCCTTGTGTTGCTCCTTCATATCCAAATATTGCTGCATCATTGGTGTAACAGGCATTGCAACAACCTCACTTGTCATGACTTTGTGTCTATCTAGTCTATTCCAATAATCGGCTTGTCTCTACGCTTCCTAATCGGCCTGGCCCTTTAATTGGCATCTTTGCTGTGTAAATTAATGTGATCCGCATCCCCCGCCACATGAAGAGCATTTTGAGGGCGAACAGGCTTCTCCTGTTATAGCGAAGGTAATCACGTCGTTTATGCTCTTCACAAGCGAATCGAACTGATTTTTGGCTTCAATATATTCTGATGTTTTGGGATAAGCATTTATCTCATTTTGCTTTTCCTTAAGCAGATTTGTTATATCCTCAAGCTGAACCTCGCTATTGCCTTCTCGTGCCGCCTTAATCAATTCAACCTGCAGCAATCTTTGGTCTTCAAGAAGCGCCATCCCGTGATCGTCGCTTTCCAGTATTGCTTCAGCCTTTTTCAGTCTCGACAGCTCCTGGGAAGCCACCAGCATTTCACCAAGTTCACGTGCTTTTACTAATATTTCACTCATATAATCCACAAATCCTTTCAGTTTATTTTCATCTGACTAATCACAATATACCCTTCTAGTGTACAAGGGTACCTTCTAGTGACCATGTACCAGTGTTATCTATAATCACATTAACAAGCTGTCCCGTCAAGTCAGTCTTGCCTTTGAAATTAACTATTTTATTTGTTCTCGTGCGTCCTGTCATCATGCTGAAGCTGTTCTTACTTATCCCCTCAACCAATATTTCAACACTCTTTCCCGCAAGCTCCTCATTTATCTGTCGACCAATGCTATCCTGTAATTCTAAGAGTGCGCCAAATCTCTTTTTCTTAACATCCTCAGGTATCTGATCCTGCCTTTTCGCAGCAGGAGTGCCTGTTCTCTTCGAGTAGAGAAAGGTGTATACATAATCGAAGCGGACCTTTTCTATGAGATCAAGCGTTTGAGCAAAGTCCTCCTCGGTCTCTCCCGGGTATCCCGTAATTATGTCGGTTGTTAATGAAATTTCTGGGATTTGTGACCTTATCCTATCCACCAGTTGGAAATACTGCTCGCGAGTGTATCTCCTGTTCATCTCGCTTAGAATTCGGTTACTTCCTGCCTGTATGGGAAGATGCAGATGCTCGCATACCTTTTTGCATTCCTTCATCGCAAGAATCAGTTCATCAGTCAAATCCTTTGGGTGAGATGTCATGAAACGAATCCTCTCTATCCCCTCAAGGTCTTCCAGGCTCCTAAGCAGTAGTGCGAAATTGCTTCCATCCTTCAAATCGAGGCCATAAGAATTAACATTCTGACCAAGAAGAGTGATTTCCTTGTATCCCTGGTGCCCCAAAACCCTTGCTTCATTAATAATATCTGAAAGCTTTCTGCTTCTCTCACGTCCTCTTACATAAGGAACAATGCAATAGGAGCAGAAATTGTTACAGCCATACATAATAGTGGTCCAGGCTTTAACGCCGTGATCCCTTTTGATTGGCATGCCTTCGGCAATATAGCCATCAGAATCGCTGACAACAGCAACAGGCTTTTCCGAGTTCAGTGTCATATAAAGCAGCTCGGGGAATTTGTAGAGATTGTGGGTGCCAAATACCAAATCAACATGCCTGTACTTTTTGGTAATGACATCTACCACATCCTTTTGCTGCATCATGCAGCCGCTTACAGCTATGATCAGTCCGGGCTTGCGATTTTTAAGGGCTTTGAGCGACCCAAGATGCCCATATACCTTTAGCTCTGCATTCTCCCTGACACAGCAGGTATTATAAAGAATAAGGTCTGCCTCCTCGATAGTCTGGGTGCGCATGTATCCCATAGCCTCAAGCATTCCCGAAAGCTTTTCGGAATCATTTTCATTCATCTGACAACCAAAGGTGTTGATAATATATTTTTTATTTGCATCCGGGTTTTTTTCCGCTACCATCTGTAAAAAAGCATCCTGCTTTATCATTTCATCTTCAGTGACTAATATGTTCTCCCTTGTATCCAAACTGTCTCCTCCATAAATTTTCATTGGCTAAAGCAAATGCTTAAGTTATAGTTGCTGTTGCAATTATATCATAATATGGATTTATTCATGATAATTACTTGATACTTCCCCACTCACATGTCATCTTTAAGCTCATCAATTTTCCTATTGATCTCGTCAACATTGACATATTCCCTGGTTAAATTCGTTAGCTGATACTTCTGCTTTAGCTCCAATATCCTCTTAACGCTCTCTTCTATCCTATCTTGTGTAATTATTCCATCCTTAACCGCAGCCTTCACTGCACTAATTGCAGACTGCTGCTTGTCGTAGCCATGGCATATTAGGATGATATCGCTTCCCGCGACAATCGACCCAACAACAGCATCCTCTATATTATAGTTCTTAGTGATTGCGCCCATTGTCATGTCGTCGGTGACTACAAGACCATCGAAGCCCATATCTTCCCTTAGAAGATCAGTTATAATTGCTTTTGAGAGTGTAGCAGGGTTTTCAGGATCGATTTTAGTCATAAGGATATGAGCAATCATCACAGCGTCGGTCTGATTGTCAATAGCCTCTTGAAAAGGCACCAATTCAAAGCTTTTCAACCGTTCCAAACCATATTCGACCCTGGGCAAGCCTATATGTGAGTCAACAATAGTATCACCATGACCCGGGAAATGCTTCACAACTGAAATCACACCATTATTTCTTATGCCCTTCATAGCTTCTATGCCAAGGCTGCTAACAATCTCAGGCTCGGACCCAAAAGACCTGTCACCGATTACCGTGTTTTTCGGATTGCTCCATATATCAAGCACAGGGGCAAAATCCATATTGAACCCAAAAGCCTTAATCTTATGGGCAAGTAGAGCTCCTAACCTATAAGATAGGTCTACACTGCCGGCTTCTCCTATGGACATGGAAGAAGGAATATCCTTTATCTGAGGCGGCATTCTGCTGACCTTCCCGCCTTCCTCATCCACCGATATGAATAGAGGTATATGATTACTATTTATAACCTTGATAGCATTTATCAGTCCCAGTAATTGAGAGGGGTTCTTAATGTTTCGTTGAAATAAAATAACACCCCCAACATGATTGTCCACTATCATGCTCTTCAAAGCATCATCTGGCTGAGGGCCTTCAAATCCTACAATAAACATTTGACCGATTTTTTCATCTAAGGTCATTCTCTCAACCATTTCAAAAACACTTTCCTTCTCGCTGGCTTCAGCTTCACTACCATCAGGTTCATTGCTTTCGCCATCAGTCAACTCTGTGCCTGTCTGGGGTTTTGCTGCCTCCTTGCTCTTAGTACCCTCTATGCTGTCTATGACGTCCTTACCTGCTGCATTGTCTATATCGTCGGCTCCCACATGTCCTGCCAAGTCATTATTCTTGTTCCCACAACCACATGACATGAACAGCAATGCCGCCGTAATCATGACAATGATAAGCTGAATTACTCTCTTCATGCCTTACTGCTCCAAATCAACATTATGTTCATATTTTAACACTTGACCGGACAAAATCAACCGCTATTGTGCAATTGACAATTTGGCCTGCTGTGCGATAATGTTTATGTATTAACAATATTAATTCATTACAATAAAATAGGAGAATGAAAACATGGATCAAAAGGAAAATGAAAAATTGCTTGATCTTTATAAGGATTTAAGAGTTGCAGATATCCGCGATGGTATGGATTGGATGGGCTACCACCATTACGGCACCGTGGATTACAGCATCAAACCCCTTTTCCGCACACGCGCAGTTGGAATCGCAAGATGTGCACGTTATCTTCCTTATGAAGGGCCTTTGCCTCGTTTAAGTCCCGAAGAGTACACAGAATGGGTGAAGTACTACTACTCTGAAGTGTGCTATGACCCATGGACAAAGGATATTCAGCCAGGCGATTTTATTTGTCTCGATGTTGCCGGCATAAATGTCGGTCTGATTGGCTCAAACAACTCCCTTGATTGCAAAAAGAGGGGTGCTGTTGGCTTCCTGCTTAATGGAGGTGGAATAAGAGATACAGATGAGGTTATACTGCAAAAAATTCCTGTTTGGTCCAAATTTATCTCACAACCGATGGATCAGGCAAGAATCCGCTATCTCGAAAAGGATATCCCTATTGCTATCGGTGGTGTTGCAATCTATCCAGGCGACCTTGTTGCAGGTGACGGTGATGGTGTCATAGTAGTACCGCGCAAGGTAGCAGTAGATGTGGCAAAATATGCCAAACGAGAGCTTGATAATGATAAGGTAGGTCGCAAGCAACATTATATTGATCTTGGTATTGAGCTTGACGATACTGTAAAATAAGGAGTAGATAATATAAAGGATGCCGGAGGATAAAAGCATTTGTGACCCTTACTCTGCCAGCATCCTATAATTTTTTTCTAAAACTTATATATTTTGCTGTCGATACAAAGCTGTGCACGCTCTCTGGTTCTATCGTCCGATTGTAATGCCTCTTCCATAAACTCAGGGTGCTCTTTCAGAAAGGCCTTCATGGATTCACGGGGATTTGCAATATACTTTAGAAGCATATCATATTGACCCTTGTTGATAAGCTCCATATCAAGAGCGCTGCGGAAGAATTTCCTATCAATCGATGTTAAGGCAAAGGAGCACACATCGTTTTTCTCAAGCAGCTCGCCCCCTCCCTGCAATCTGTCGATAACGACAACGCTACATTTCAATTGGCCGCAAATGTTCTTGATGGCAGGTATCCAGGCTCTTTCATAGCTTGAGGCTTCAGTTATCAAATCGGCAATGTGGAGCACATTAGCCCCATTAATTGAGATGGCAGCATCTGTCTGACCGTCTTGTGTAATTACCGTGCTCAAATCCTTGTATATTGTAATATGCGGTTTATCAAGCTTTTTTGCCAGAATGAGCGAGAAATACCAATCTCGTCTTTCCCCGCCGGAGATATAAGTGATGCTTTCTAAATCAATGTTGTTTCCCACAAACTCAAGCATGCTGTCTATCAAGCCCTTAAATATCCTGTCGGAATTGTAATTGGCCTCAATCAGCGGCAATAGCTTTTCCGGACAGCTCAGTTTATCAGCCTTAAACGCATCAATCTTCTCAAGCAGCTCAAGAGCTTTCTTCTCACTCCCATATAGAAAATGAGTATTTATATAGTAGGGGCCAATAGTACCAGAGGTGTACCAAAAAGGTTTGTTTTCAGGACAAACCCTGACGGCTCCTGTTTGAAACAGCCAATTGACAAGCTTTGTATCAGACATCTACTCCCTCTCTTCCTTTTTACTAAACTTTTTATTGTATTCTTCCCACCAGGGCTGGTTTACTATTGTTCCCAAATCACTACCCAAATGGGAGGCATCGCCTTCAACTACAGTGGAAAACACACCATCCTCATAATCTATTATTGTTATGGCAGTGTTATCGCACCAGGCTACATTAATCATTTCGTCCAGGGTGCAGGCTCTGAAATGACATATCAGTGCACGTATAGCAGTGCCATGTGTTACTATGCAAATATTCTTTCCAATGTTCTTCCCAATAATAAGCATAACTTCGTCCAGAACACGCCTTTGAAACTCTTCCATTGACTCGCCGTTAGGCATCTGGTGTTCATGGGGAGAATTCTCCCATGTGTTATAAGCTTCAGGCCATCTTCTTTCCAGTTCAGTCCAGGTCAGGCCCTCCCAATCCCCTCCATTTATTTCCTTCAGTTGATCAGTTTGCGTCACAGGCAGCTTCTTGACTCGGGCGATATATGAAGCGGTTTGCATTGTTCTCTTTAGAGAGCTGGAATAGATGATATCAACATCAACATCGGATAATGCTTCCGCAACCCTCTTCGCCTGAAGATGCCCTCGTTCGGTGATGGGTGAGTCAGTCCATCCATGGAAATGCCTTGACCTGTTTCCCTCTGCTTCAGCATGCCTAACAAAAATCAATCTTGTTTTCATCATCGCTCCATTATCCTTCCATCGTAATAACCTCAAGCTGGAAAAAGCTCTTACTACTTCTTATTCCCATATTTAGCATGTTGAAATCACGTGTTCAATTCAAGCTTGCCGCTAATGTCCGCAATGCTTGTTAAACTGTGGCTTTCCATATACTGTTCTATTCCTTCCAAGGTCCTCACACAGGCATCGGGATAAATCATGTTTGCAGTACCCACCATAACCGCACTTGCGCCGGCAAGCAAGAATTCGATTGCATCGCTTCCCTTCATGATACCTCCCATCCCAATTACAGGAATCCTTACTGCCTGAGCAGCTTCATATACCATTCTCACAGCTATCGGCTTAACCGCGGGGCCTGACAATCCGCCTGTATTGTTGTATAGTATGGGCCTTCTGGTCTCGATATCTATAGCCATTCCCAAAAGCGTGTTAATCAGTGAAATACAGTCAGCACCTGCACCCTCGGCAGCCCTGGCAATCTCAGGAATGCTTAGCACATTAGGGGTCAACTTCACAATTAGGGGCTTACTGGTTCGTTTTCTAACAAGCTCAGTTATCTCTGCAATTCCGGCGGCAGTATTGCCAAATACCATGCAGCCAGCTTTTACATTGGGGCAGGAAACATTCAATTCAATAGCGTCAATATCTGCCTCGGAAAGTATCTCCGCCATCTGACAGTACTCATCAATCGTATTCCCCGCTATATTTGCTATAATAGCTATGGAATATTGCCTCAAAAAGGGTATTTCATCCCTGATAAAGGCTCTCACTCCGGGGTTTTGCAGTCCGACGCTATTAAGCATACCACCGGGAGTCTCCGCTACTCTTGGAGGCTTGTTGCCCTGTCTCTGCTCTAGTGTAAGACCCTTAACGCTGATGCCTCCAAGCCTGTTCAAGTCTATAAATCCGGTATGCTCCCTTCCGAAGCCAAATGTTCCTGATGCTGCAATAACTGGATTCTTAAGCTGCAAGCCTCCTATATTCACAGCCATATCGATATCATGACCTTGACCCTTCACTTAATCCCTCCGCTTTGCTACTATATTTTTCAATCAAATATGACATCCTTGCTGTTAAAGACGGGACCATCCTTGCAAACATGGCTATAATGCCATTGCCCGTCTTTATCAACTGCATCGCTCTTTATTTTCGTCTTACAGGCACATATGAGGCATGCGCCGAAGCCGCAGCCCATTCTTTGTTCAAGGGACACCTGGCATTGTGTCCCGCTTTCATCAGCAATCCTGGCTATTGTGCTCAGCATTACTGTTGGGCCACATGCGTATATCATATCATAGTGGCAGGACAATAAATCCTTCTTTAGTATTTCTGTTATATAGCCGTGCGTGCCATAGCTACCATCATCCGTTGCTATCTTAAGTGATGTGGCGCTTCGTCCAAACTCCTTTTCCAAGACAATAAGATCTGCGCTGCGAAATCCCAGATATGCATTTTTATAAGCCGCCTTGCTTTCCTGTAGCAAAAATAAAAGAGGAAACACTCCTATCCCGCCTCCTACCACCGCAATACGTTGATATTTTTCATTTAGATCAAAGCCGTTACCGAGGGGACCCAGCACATCCAACCTGTCACCCGACTTCTTACATGTCAGTAAAGCAGTGCCTGTTCCCTTTTTTTGAAATAGGATGTCATATGTACCATTTCCCCTATCAAGCTGACAAATGCTCACAGGCCTTCTTAACAGTGCCTGTTC
>JAAYBT010000099.1 GCA_012730015.1 Clostridiaceae bacterium | reverse complement strand
TGCTAAGAATAATTATTTCACAACCAGGGAGCTTGCGATATTGTTCGCATGGTCTGCAATCCTTTCGAAAATCGCCACTAAATTCGTGAAGATAACTCCCGCGCTTGGATCGCAGTATTTGTCCTGAAGTCTGTTGATATGGTTGTTGGTGTAGTCTATCTTCATATCATCAATCTGCTGCTCCAGGGAGGCAACCTCAGGCAGCCGGTTTACATCGCGCTTTCTAAGCGCATCCAGGCTTAAACGCAGGGCCTGTGTTGCTCTTTCTGACATAGTCTTCAATTCCTCTAGTCCCTCAGATGAAAGGGGTACTTTTTTGTCTGAGCGGGTATTGGCATTATTGGCAATATTCTCCGCCAAATCGCCGATGCGTTCAAGGTCTATTACAACATGGTGCAGACTACCCATAACTCTCAGGTCGCTTTTTGAAAGCTGCAGGCCCTTGAATTCAATCAGATAATGAGTAATTTCGTTTGTTAAGTAATCTATGGTCTTCTCAACCTCAAAGACTTTATCTACCTTTTGCTCGTCATATTCGAATAATGCTTCCGTCGAATTTTTTAGGTTGTCGAATACTATTTCACCCATTCGGTCTATTTCCTTCAAGGTCTGCGTCAACGCAATTGACGGGGTCTGAGCTATGCGTTCATCGAGATAAATAAGCTTTTTCTCAACATGATCGTCTCCCTGCTTATCTTTTACTATTTTCGTAATAAGCTTCACCATCTGCTTTGCAAAGGGGAAGAGCACTATTGTGATTGTTATATTGAAAAGTGTATGGTAATTAGCGATTTGTCTTGACACATCACCAATTGAAAGAGACTCTATCCATGTTACAATGCTGGGAAAAAGCAAAAGTATCGGAAGATAAATGAGAGTGCCGAGAATGTTAAACACTAAATGAATACCTGCCGTACGTTTAGAATTTGTACTTGCTCCAATTGAGGCTAGTATCGCAGTGATACAGGTTCCTATGTTTTGCCCGAGTATGACGAAGATTGCTCCATCCAGACCTATAAGGCCTGTGGCAGCCAGCGCCTGTAATACTCCGACAGAAGCAGAGGAGCTTTGAATTACGGCGGTAAAAATCGCACCGATAAGGATTCCAAGCAAGGGATTACTGAAGCTTGTCAGCAGGGACTGAAAGCCAGCATGGCTGCGTAATGGCTCCATAGAGCGTGACATCAAGTCCAGACCAACAAAAAGGATACCGAAGCCCAATACGATTTCTCCGATCCTGGCTAAGTTTCTTTTCTTAATAAATACTGTCATGAACATACCGATAAACAAGATAAACGGTGCAATATCTGAAAGCTTAAATGCTATGAGCTGGGCGGTTATGGTTGTACCAATATTTGCGCCCATTATGACGCCTGTCGCCTGAAGTAGCGACATAAGGCCTGCATTTACAAATCCTACGACCATAACGGTGGTAGCTGACGAGCTCTGTATTACGGCAGTGACTCCCGCACCGACGCCCACAGCAGCGAAACGGTTGGTAGTTAGTACCTCGAGAGTTTGTCTCATTTTGTCGCCTGCGACATTCTCCAGCCCATCCGACATCATTTTCATTCCGTATAGGAACATCCCCAAACCACCTAGCAAAAGGAAAATCATAGAAATAGTCATATATCCTCCAACTTGTTAACAATCATTATGTAACACGAAAATCCAACGTTTTCTAAAATAGCCATTGCCAATTCTATGTAGGCACCTTGTTAATTTTATGGTAACATTTTTACTATGTCAAGAGGCACAGTTGACATGGTGCGGAGGCAAAAGCTTTGCTTTGTGCCTTTATGCTTTCACTCGATTGATGTAATCATGCGAGGACTGTTTTTTTGAAGAATGATACCAAAGAGCTAATAAATTTATCAAATATGACATGTTAGCGTCAAATTATGATGTATAATTGTCTTGAAGGGAATGTTAGTCAGAATGAAAATAAATCGCTTGTTGGAAATAACCATTATTCTATTAAATAGGGGGACAGTCACTGCGAAGGAGCTTGCTGATAGATTTGAGGTATCTGCAAGAACAATTTACAGGGATATTGATGTATTGTCCTGTGCAGGAGTGCCTGTTTTTACGAATAGGGGCAACGGAGGCGGCATTTCACTGCTTGAGGGCTATTCTCTGAATAAGGCTCTTGTATCGGAGCATGAAAGCGAAAGCCTTATGTTTGCTCTAAAAACTCTGCAATCAACCAAGTACCCGGAAATTGACATCATACTTGATAAAATTGGAGCAATGTTCAAAAATGCCAAGGTTGAGGATTGGGTACACATTGATTTCTCCCCCTGGTCCAGCGGGCCTAATGAAAGCAATAAGTTCATAGACATAAAGAAGGCGATTCTTGAACGAAAAAGGATTTCCTTTGATTATATAAATGCAGAAGGGGACAGAAGCCTGAGGGTAATGGAGCCAATGCAGCTGGTATTTAAGGGTCAGGCCTGGTATTTGAGGGGCTACTGTAAAACAAGGGAAGACTTTCGTACCTTTCGCCTTTCCAGAATGAAAAATGTACTTGTCACAGATGAAGCCTTTGAAAGAAGAAAAGCAGATGACAGGATAAAGCATGTGGAATATGAGAAGCTCCAAGAATCGGTGAATTTGAAGCTTATGTTTTATCCTGAGGTGTTGCACAGAGTGTATGATGAATTTGATGAGGAGCTAATCACAAAGAATGACGACGGCACCTGTAATGTGTCGGTTACATTCCCTGAAGACGAGTGGGTTTATGGCTTCCTCCTTTCCTTTGGCTGCTATCTTGAAATACTTGAGCCAGCCTATATTAGGGAAATAATTTTGGACAGAATGAGAAGGGCATTGAAGCTTTATGAGAAAAATTAATTCTAATATGACATGCTGATGTCGAATTTGATGAAATAGAATAGCAGTAACACTATAAAAAGGAGATTGAAAATATGGATACTGCAGACATGAAGTTTTGCCAGAGCTGTGCGATGCCTCTGGAGAGCCCGGATGTACAAGGAACGAATGCGGATGGCAGCAAGAACGGGGACTATTGTCTTTATTGCTTCAAGGATGGGACTTTCACCGCAGATGTAACAATGGATGAGATGATTGAGTTTTGTGTTCCACTGGTATCAAAAGGGAATCCCTGGCCCGATGAGGATAGCGCCAGGAAAGCCATGAAGGAGATGTTTCCGCGATTGAAAAGGTGGAAGTAATCGGTAGTATAAAGGCGGCAAATCTGCCTTGTGGTTGAATTTAGACATTCAATTAGCCAGATAGGATATGGGATACACCCTAAATTGGCTATATGGGTGGAGCATAAATATTACATTTATATTACTGTTTTTATTTACCCATATTTTTTCTCCTGCAGGTACGAAATGTATTACATAAAAATACCTAAGGAGGGGAAAGAGGATGAGTAAGAAATGGAAGGGGCTAATATCTCTCTTTGTATGCTTAGCACTGATGATGTCAGCGGCGACAGTAGTATTTGCCAGGAGTAATGATAATGGATTGAAGGGCTATAATTATCTCAATTCAGCATTTAATTCAAAAGGCTTTAAGGATGTGAAGGAAAACCACTGGGCATATGACGCTATCATGTGGATGTTTGAAAAAGGCATTATTAATGGTGTAGGAAATAACAATTATAACCCAAATGGTACGGTAACCAGAGCTGAGTTTGCAAAAATGATGGTCAACACCCTCAACCTGAAGAAATATTATCCGGATAATCCATCATTCCTTGATGTGGACAAGAAGAACTGGGCATATCCCTATGTTGAAGGTGCAAAAAATTATCTGACAGGCTGGAAGACCACAAGCGGGCATTACTATAAACCTTCCCAGGCAGCTGTCAGGGAAGATATGGCAGTAGCTCTTGTTAATGCATTGGGATATCAGAATGAGACTATTGATGAGAGTAATCTAAGCCAGTTTGCTGATGCTGGGAGCATAAATGTTAAGCTTAAAAGGCATGTAGCTCTAGCTGTGAAGCACGGACTTATGGAAGGATCCAATAATAATGGACAGAAGGTATTCAATGCCCAGGGTAGTTTAACTCGTGCAGAGGCTGCGGTATTGTTACATAGAGCTTTTATCGGAAATGAGGAAAAGATAACTTACGACGAAGATAAAGTTACATATGACGATGATGGTTATGAAAAGCCGCTTGTGTCCGTTGCCAAAGAGAATGGTACACTTGTAGTTAGATGGAATAACATTGCTTCCAGCAAACTAAAAGGGTACAAGGTAGTTATATCCAAAAACGATTCAACGCCGAGCTATCCGGACAACGGCTACCTGTACTACATTACAGATGCCAATAAGACCTATGCGGTGATTGACAATAG